>NZ_JNJF01000012.1:0-42060 GCF_000701565.1 Selenomonas sp. FC4001
AAAGTGGTACGTGAGCTGGGTTCAGAACGTCGTGAGACAGTTCGGTCCATATCCATCGCGGGCGTAAGATACATGAGGGAAGCTGCTCCTAGTACGAGAGGACCGGAGTGGACGGACCGCCGGTGTACCAGTTGTTTCGCCAGAAGCATAGCTGGGTAGCTGCGTCCGGAAGGGATAAACGCTGAAAGCATCTAAGCGTGAAGCCTGTCCCGAGATGAAGTATCTCATGGAGTAATCCAGTAAGATTCCTTGAAGAAGACAAGGTAGATAGGTTGGGAGTGGAAGTGCCGTAAGGCATGCAGCGTACCAATACTAATAAATCGAGGGCTTATCTTTCAGAGCTAAAATGTTCGACATGAAAATTTCTTCTGTATAGTTTTGAATGTGCATAACATTCAACAGAATATCCAGTGACGATAGCTGAGTGGTTCCACCTGTTCCCATACCGAACACAGTAGTTAAGCACTCATACGCCGAAAGTACTTGTCTGGAGACGGACTGGGAGGATAGGGCGTTGCCAGTTAAGCTAAAAGCACCCTGCGGGGTGCTTTTTTCGTATAAAAATGACAAAAAGGTCTTGTGTAATTCTAATTTCTGTGTTACACTTTTTGTGTAAATTGATTTCACTGAATTTGAGAGGAAGCCGTTATGAAGTTCGCAGAAAAATTAAGGCAGCTACGAAATCAGAAGGGAATGAGTCAGGAGGCGGTAGCTAAAGCTATTGGCGTAACCCGGCGCACCTACATTTCTTATGAATTAGATGGCCGCTATCCGAAAGACAGGGAACGATACACCAAACTGGCAGAGGTTTTTGGGGTAGATGTGAATTACCTGTATACGGAGAATGAAGATTTTGTCAGCAGAGCTGGCCGGAAATATGGTGACAGGGGGATAAAGCAGGCCACCGCCCTTGTCAGTGAATTATCCGGACTCTTTGCTGGTGGGGAGCTTACGGAGGAAGATCGGGATGCCGTAATGCAGTCCCTGCAGGAAGCATATTGGCTGGCAAAAAAGGAAAACAGGAAGTACGGCAGCAGAAACTCGAAGGGGTGAGCAGATGGACGCAGAGTGGTGCCATAATCGGGCACGGGAAATTGTCAGGCAGGTCGGCAGCCGGGATATGAGGCGCATCGCCAAAGAATTGAATATCAAGGTGCTTTATAATGATAATTTTGTCAACCTGCTGGGCATGTACTTTTGCAAGTGGCATCATCGGTTCATCATCCTCAATTCCAATTTGGATGATATCTGGCAGAATATGGTCATGGCCCATGAGATTGGCCATGACCAGCTGCATCGGGATTTGGCCGGGCAGGGACAGCTGCAGGAGTTTGAGTTGTTCCGCTTGAACAGCCGTACGGAGTATGAGGCCAATGCCTTTGCCGCCCATCTTCTGATGGATACGGACAGCGTTTATGCAGAGCTTAAAGAGGGCTGTGATGAGGTTACGCTGGCCCGGAAGATGAACTGCAACATCAATCTGGCCTTGGTGAAGCTGCAGGAGATGGCCAAGTTGGGGTACGATATCCGCCCCAGTGATGGTGTAGACAGCCAGTTTTTGAAGCGGATACATGTATGAGAATTTACTTGTAATGGAGGCAGAAAAATGTTAAATCAGGTTATTCATTTTGCAGTTGTGGTCAATGTGGCTTTGATTATGCTGGTAGTCTGCCTGTCTACCTATATCACAATTCAGGGCCAGCGGCTTAAGGATTATAAATCAAAGACCGAGAAAATGCAGCTGGAAATTCGCTGGTATGAGAAGAAAAACAGCAGTCAGCAGACGGGCGAAATCCTGTCGGGAAACAGAAGTCTGGTGGCGTAAAATATATTGCTATTTCCATGCTGCAAGTGTATAATCAAGGTAACGGTTTGCACTAGTGCTAGACGCAGAAAATTTTTGCTGGAAGCGCGGTAAGGAGTGTGGAACAGTGAAGCTAGACGGCGTGAAACTAGTATTGGCGTGTTTGGCAGTATTTCTCTTTAGCTGATCTGGGGATAGAAAAGTTGAGGAGAGGAGCAGGGCATCTACGGCCCTGCTCTTTTATTATTTGCAGATAAGGCCGGGTTATGGTAAAATTTTCACTAGTGGGGGGCAGGAATCTGCCTTGGCTATGACGAATTACAAGTGAGATATGAGCCTTAGAGAGGGGAATACTCAATGACCACAGATGAAACATTGGTGAAACCAAAAGTTAAGATAAAGGTATTTGGCGTTGGCGGCGGCGGCAACAGTGTTCTTATGCGCATGGGCCAGCACAATGAATTGGATATTGAGCTTTATGCGGTGAATACGGATGCCAAGCAGCTGCAGATTACGGCACAGGTTGGCGGCGTGAACTGCATTCAGATTGGTGAGAACCTGACCCGCGGACGGGGAACTGGCGGCAATATTCAGATTGGTGAACAGGCTGCCAAGAACGATGCGGCAAAATTGCAGGCTGCCATGAACGGGGCGGATTTGGTTTTCGTCACGGCAGGCATGGGCGGCGGCACCGGCACCGGGGCTGCACCGATTGTAGCCCGGCTGGCGAAGGAGATGGGAATTCTCTCCGTTGGCGTGGTGACGGTTCCCTTCGCTTTTGAGGGCAACCGCAAGAAGAAGGTGGCCCAGGAAGGTATTACCAAGATGCAGTCCCAGATGGATGCGCTGATTGCGGTGGAAAATGACAATCTGTCCAAGCTGCCGGAGAATCGCAAGATGTCTTTGGTGAAGGCTTTTGAATGTGCAGATAATATTTTGAAGCAGGCCATTAACTGTGTGGCAGAACTCATTCTGACCACGGGTGTCATCAATGTGGACTTTGCGGATGTTACGACCATCTTCCGTCAGAGTGAGAGCAGTGATGCACTGCTGGGGATTGGTGTCAGCGAGCGCAGTGCTGTGGATGCGGTGAAGATTGCCGCAGAAAGTCCGCTCATTGACAAGGGGCTGACTGGTGCGCGCGGCATTATCCTCAATCTCACCGGAGACAGCACGCTGAGTCTTTATGATGTGGATGAGGCTACCCGCTATATCGTGAAGCATACGGACCCGGAAGTAAATATCATTTTGGGTACGGTGGAAGATAATACCATGAAGGGGGCCGTACAGGCCACCATCATTGCCACGGACTTTGCGGATAGTGTGGTAATGAAGGCTCCGACTGTAAAGGTGCCGGAAAGTGCCATTAAGAAGGAAACCCTGCAGAAGGAAACCTTCCAGATGGAGGTGCCGGCCTTCATGAACAAAGATAAAAAGGAAGAGAAGCCGTCACAGCCTTTTGCGATTCCGGCCTTTAAGCTGACGGATTTGCCGGATAAGGACAAGCAATAAGAGAGGAAAGGTTACAGCATTGGGTAATGTACATAGATTTTCCCGTTCCGAGCTGCTCTTGGGACGGGAAGGGCTGGCAAGGCTGGCGTCTGCCACTGTCGCTGTCTTTGGCGTAGGCGGCGTAGGCTCCTTCGTAGCCGAAGGGCTGGCCCGGGCTGGTGTGGGGCATCTCGTGCTGGTGGATAATGATAAAATCAGTCTTACCAATATCAACCGGCAGCTTCATTCTCTGACCTCTACCGTGGGCAAGTCAAAGACTGCAGTTATGCGGGAACGTATTATGGATATCAATCCTGCAGCTAAGGTAAATGAAATCAATGATTTTTATCTGCCGGATAATGCCGACAGTTTTTTTATTGGTGACTATGATTATGTGGTAGATGCCATTGATACGGTGGCAGGCAAGGTGAGTCTGGCGGTGGAATGTCAGAAGCGCCAGCTGCCTTTGATTGCCAGCATGGGAGCGGGCAATAAGTTTGACCCCACGCGCTTTGTGGTGTCTGATATCTACAAGACCAGTGTTGACCCGCTGGCCCGTGTGATGCGCCGCAAATTAAAGCAAGAGGGCGTAAAGAAGCTCAAGGTGGTTTATTCCACCGAGGAACCTCGCCAAATCATGCTGCCGGAAGATGGCGAAGCGGAGAAGAAGGGCAGTGCTGGACGGACCGCGCCGGGCAGCATGTCCTTCGTGCCCTCGGTGGCAGGTCTTATTATCGCCAGCGAGGTCGTCAAGGATTTGACAGGAAATTTCGGGAGTCAACGGGAGGCAGATAAATGAAAATTGCAGTGTTAGGCTGCGGCCGCTGGGGGTCTTTTCACGCCTGGTATGCCCAGCGTATTGGCCATCAGGTGATGCTTTGGGGCCGCAAGGGGTCTAAGCATCTGCAGGCGCTGCAGGAAACGCGGCAGAATGAATATCTGACCTTGCCGGAGACGGTGGAGCTTACGGATGATTTGGCAGCGGCGGTGGCTTTTGCCGATATTTTGATTATCTCCATCAGTGCCCAGAAACTGCGGGAGTTCTGCCGCCAGTTAAAGGCTCTGCCCCAGCTGGATGCGAAGAAGTTTGTCCTGTGCATGAAGGGGCTGGAAATCAGCACCGGCAAGCGCCTTACCACTGTGGTGGCGGAAGAACTGGGCACGGACAAGCAGGTGGCGGTATGGGTAGGCCCCGGCCATGTGCAGGATTTTATACGGGAGATTCCCAACTGCATGGTCATTGCCGCTAAGGAAATGCAGCTGACCCGGGAACTTGTCAATGCTTTTGCCAGCCCGTTAATCCGCTTCTATTACGGCGAGGATTTGCTGGGAACGGAAATCGGTGCGGCTGCGAAAAATGTCATGGGACTGGCCGCTGGTATGTTAGACGGCCTCGGATACAGCAGCCTCAAAGGGGCGTTGATGGCCCGGGGCACCAAGGAACTATCCCGTCTTATTGAAAAGATGGGGGGTGACCGTATGACGGTGTATGGCCTCTCCCATTTAGGGGATTATGAAGCCACTCTCTTTTCCCCGTTCAGTAATAACCGCCGTTTTGGTGAGGAATTTGTCAAGGGGAAGAACTTTGGCAAATTGGCCGAAGGGGTGTATACGGTGACGGCATTGATGGATATTGCCCGGGAGTACCACTTGGAATTACCCATTTGTGCAACGGTCAATGCCATCATCAACGAAGGAAAATCTCCCCAGGAAGAGCTTTTGAAGCTGTTCCTGCGGGATAAGAAGAGCGAACAGGAATGAACCGTCGGCGGCCAGACTGCCGGCTGACCCAATAAGAAGGTATATGAACAGATGAAGCAAATACCCTATGCCATACATACAATTAAAGAATTGCAGGCCTGTGTGGAGGAAGTGCGGGAAACGAGCCGCCAGTTAAAGCATCTTTCCGGCGTGTTGGTATCGGTGTTTATGGACCCGACGAAGAAAGCCATGCTGGAGGGAATTCAAAAGGCTATTCAGGCTGTGTTCCCCGAAGCACAGGTGATTGGCTCCGTATCCAGCGGGGAAATTGTCAATGGTCAGCTTCTGGATCAAGGTGTGGCAGTTAATTTTACCCTCTTTGAAGAATCTACGGTGCGCGTCTTTGCCTACGATTTTGGGGCAAAGAAGAGCAGCAGCGCAGGGCGGGAGCTGTTGAGCATTTTACAGGCAGACAGGGATGCGGCGGCGGTAGAAATTATCTCTTCCGGCTTTCACTTGGATATCAATCCCTTTTTCAAGCAGCTGTCCGCAGCCCGGCGGAAGATTTTTTTCTTCGGCGGACTGGCAGATGATGGCAGCCTAGGGAAGAATGGTCTGGTGTTTACCCACTCGGCGCAGCTCCACCATGGCGTGGTCGTGGCTGTGTTCAGCGGGAAAACGCTCCATGTGCAGGGCAGCTCCAGTTTTGGCTGGAAGCCTTTGGGACGCACCATGACGGTGACGAAGATGGAGGGGGATTACTGTCTGCAGGAACTGGATGGCCGTTCGCCGCTGGAGGTTTTCGAGCGCTATCTGGCCATTCGGAATACCGAAGACTTTTTGGTGGAGGCGCTGACTTTTCCCTTTTATTTCGAGCGTCATGGTACGATTTTGGCGCGTCATCCCCGTCGCTGCCGTGATGACGGCAGCATGATGTTCGGCGCGGATTTGCATGTGGGCGAACAGTTGCGGCTGGCCTACGGCGACCCTGGGGATATCATTGATAATGCCATGGCCCTGCAGGAGAAGATGGCGAGCTTCAAGCCGGAGGCAATCTTTGTGGTGAGTTGTGTGGCGCGCTGGATGCTGTTGGGCAGTGATACGGAGAAGGAGCTGGCGATTTGCAAGCATTTGGCGCCGTCGGCAGGTTTCTATGCCTATGGGGAGTTCATGCGCAACAGCAGTGGTGAAATCATGGTGTCCAATATGACACTGGTGACCATTGCCATGCGCGAGGGACTCTGCATGGGCCGACAGTCAAATGTGGTGCCGCCGCGGCCGAAATTGAAAGGCCATCGCTCCTTGATGGCGCGGCTGGTGCATTTCATTGAAACCACCACCAAGGAATTGGAGGAATCCAACCGCCAGCTTACCCATCTGGCGCAAATAGACAGGCTGACGGGACTCTTTAATCGCGGGGAAACGGAAGCCAATCTGAAAACATTGCTGCAGCAGACCAGAGAATATCAGGAGCCGCTTTCGGTACTGATGATGGATGTGGACGATTTCAAGATTATCAATGACACTTATGGCCATGCCGTTGGGGATGATACCTTAAAGTCCATTGCCAGGATTTTGCATAAGAATACGCGGCGGGGAACGGATTTCCCCGGACGCTGGGGCGGGGATGAATTTTTCGTCATCCTGCCGGGAACCACGAATGACCGGGCCAGGGAGATTGCTCAGCGCATTGGACAACTCATCAATGAGCAGGCTCTGCTGCCGGATGGAGCGGTGGTCACCACCAGTATTGGCGTGGTGACAGCTGCTACGAATGATACGCCGGACAGCTTGTTCAAGCGGGCCGATAGTGCTCTCTACGAGGCCAAGCTGATTCGCGGTAAAAATAATGTTGTTGTGCACTAAGAGGTACAAATTTAAGGGAGGAACATAATGGAAGTTTTAGCGGGGGTTATTTTTGTTTTCATGTACATGGTAATTGTGTCGGAGAAGATTCACCGCACAGTGGCAGCCATGCTGGGTGCTACATCGATGATTCTGCTGGGGATTTTATCCCAGGAGACAGCGCTTCATCATATTGATTTCAATACGTTGGGGCTTTTGGTGGGCATGATGGTGCTGGTGGGCGTTACCAGCCATACGGGTCTCTTTGACTATGTGGCCATCAAGGCCGCCAAGGTGGCCAAGGCTGAACCGAAGCGCATCCTCATCTATCTGGCGCTGATTACGGCGGTATTCTCCGCGTTTCTGGATAATGTGACCACGGTGCTGCTGATGGTGCCGGTAACCTTCAGCATTACCCAGAAGCTGCATCTGAAGGCGAATCCCTTCCTGCTCACGCAGATTATTGCTTCCAATATCGGCGGTACGGCAACGCTTATCGGTGACCCGCCGAATATCATGATTGGCAGTGCGGTAAAGGAACTGACCTTTATGGCCTTTATCGAAAATCTGGCGCCGATTGCCATTCTTAACCTGATTATCGTCATCTTCCTCGTGGAAATCATCTACAAGAAGGGCTTGCATACCAAGCCGGAACTGCAGGCGGATTTGATGCAGATGGATGAGCATAAGGCGCTGAAAGACCGCCGTCTGCTCAAGAAGTCCCTGTTTGTGCTGACGTTGGTAATCTTAGGTTTCTTCACTCATTCCATCACGCATGTAGAATCTTCCATGATTGCGCTGACGGGCGGCTTCCTGCTCCTGCTGCTGGCGGGCGGCAGCCACCATCTGGTGGAAAGCTCTATGAAGGCTGTGGAGTGGGCAACGATTTTCTTCTTTATCGGTCTCTTTATCGCAGTAGGTGGTCTTATCGAAACGGGCATTATCGGCAGCATGGCCAGCCAGGCAGTAGAACTCACTGGCGGGGATGTGACGGCTACTTCGCTGCTCGTGCTCTGGCTTAGCGCCATCGTTTCCTCGGTACTGGATAATATCCCCTTTGTCGCCACCATGATTCCGCTGATTCAGAACATGGGCGCTATGGGCGTCAGCAATCTGGAACCCATCTGGTGGAGCCTGGCACTGGGGGCCTGCCTCGGCGGCAACGGTACGCTGGTCGGTGCTTCGGCTAACCTCATCGTAGCCGGTCTGGCTGCTGAGCGGGGCGTAAAAATCACCTTTATCAATTATTTCAAGATTGGTTTTCCGATTATGCTCTTGACGATTGTATTGTCAACGGTGTATGTTTATATCCGGTATCTGATTTGACCGGATTTGGGCCTGTAAATTCCGGTGGAATTTATGGGCCTTATTTTATAAAAAATGTCTTTACTAGCAGGATTTTTTGCAGCAGACACGAATGGTTGTACTTTGAAGGAGGAGTTTTTGGTGGCAAAATTTGGCGGACATGGCTATGGCATGGCCATACTCTTTGTGGTAATTGGTGCGATTTTAGGCGGTATTTTGGGGCAGCTGCTGACTGGCGTGGAAGCCTTAAGCGGCGTGATGCCTTATCTGGTGAATACCTTCCCAGTATTTGACACGTCAGCCTTTACGATTAATCTCTATGTGATTCAGCTGACACTTGGGCTGGCCTTTGCACCCAACCTCATGAGCATTCTGGGCATTGTCATCGCCCTGATTCTGTTCCGTCGTTACTAAGAGAAAGGAGACTTGGCTTATGTTTATTCTGGCTTCGGGTTCGCCACGGCGAAAAGAACTTCTCCAGCAGATAAATGCCCGTTTTGAAATTCGTATCAGCGCCGCGGAGGAACTCAGCGGAGATGGAATAAGTCCCGCTGAGATGGTGGAAAAAAATGCTGCGGCCAAAGCGCAGGCTGTGGCCCGGCTTTATCCCAATCATGCTGTATTGGGAGCAGATACGGTGGTAGCATTGGACGGGCATACTTACGGGAAACCGGACAGCCGCGAGGATGCCATCCGCATGCTGAAGGAGTTTTCCGGCAGAACGCATCAGGTGCTCACCGGCATTGCCTGGGTGTATAATGGGCATCTCTTCACGGATGTCGTAAAGACGGATGTGGAGTTTGCCCAGCTGGCAGATACGGAAATCGAGCGCTATGTGAAGAGCGGTGAACCCATGGACAAAGCCGGCGCTTATGCCATTCAGGGGGCGGCGGCGGAATTTATCGTGGGCATTCATGGCTCCTACAGCAATGTGGTGGGACTGCCCCTCAATGCGACTGTACGGCTTGCGCGAAAGGCAGGCGTAAATTTGTATGGCGATTATGGTGAGGGATTTACCCCCTGAGGAACGTCCACGGGAGAAACTGCTGGCCTACGGGCCGAGCGGGTTGAGCAATGCAGAACTGCTGGCAATCCTGCTGCGCAGCGGCACACGGAAAAAATCCGTCCTGCGCATTGCCGAGGAAATTCTGGCCCGCATCAAGGAGCAGGGCTTAGTGGGGATGGTACATATCTCGGTAGCCGAACTGGCAAAGATTGATGGCGTGGGCAAGGTCAAGGCTGCCACTTTGCAGGCGGCCATTGAGCTTGCCCGGCGGCTGGCCGTCCAGCAGTCGGCTAAGATTCAGATGATTACGGGGCCGGAGGATGTGGCGCGTTACGCCATGCCTCATTACCGTTTCGAGCAGAAGGAGCACTTTGCGGTGTTGCTCCTAAACACCAAGAATCATGTCATCAGTATGCCGGAGGTTTCGGTGGGCAGTCTCTCGGCCTCAGTGGTTCATCCCCGGGAGGTGTTCCGGGCGGCTATTGACCATGCGGCAGCCGCCATGATTCTGCTGCACAATCATCCCAGCGGCGACCCCACGCCCAGCCGTGAGGACATTGCGGTGACGGAACGGCTCGTGAAGGCGGGGAAGATTATGGACATTCCCGTGCTCGACCATGTGGTACTGGGCAGGGATCGCTTCATCAGTCTCAAGGAGAAGGGCCTGCTCCAAGGATAAGTTTCTAATCGAAATTTTATTGAAAAAATAATCGTTTGCCTGTTATCAAAATAGCTATCTTGTGATACAATAAGATAGCTATTTTGTTTTTGAAGAATATATGCGCTGCTTAGCTTGCGGCGTAGATAGATGGTTTTTTCGAAGGGAGTTTTTTGACAAAATGTGGAGTCTGTTTGGCGGTTTTTCGCACGATATGGGTATTGACCTGGGCACGGCTAACACGCTGGTGCATGTAAAGGGCAGAGGCATTGTGCTGCGGGAGCCTTCTGTAGTAGCAATTAAGAGTGATACGGGGGAGGTTCTGGCTGTAGGCGAGGAAGCAAAGCAGATGATTGGCCGTACTCCGGGCAATATTGTGGCAATTCGCCCCATGAAGGACGGCGTTATCGCAGACTTTGATGTAACGCAGGCTATGCTCAAGTATTTCATCCGCAAGGCCATGAACACGAAGTCTTTTGTACGTCCCCGCGTGGTAGTTGGCGTTCCCTCCGGTGTTACGGAAGTGGAAAAGCGTGCCGTAATCGATGCTGCGCAGCAGGCTGGTGCCCGTGAAGCATATCTGATTGAAGAACCGATGGCAGCAGCTATCGGTGCCGGTCTGCCTGTAGAAGAAGCTACCGGCAGCATGGTTGTAGATATCGGCGGCGGCACGACGGAAATCGCTGTTATCTCTCTGGGCGGTATCGTTACGAGCTGCTCCATCCGCGTCGGCGGTGACGAAATGGACAGCGCCATTGTGCAGTATATCAAGCGCATGTACAATCTGATGATTGGTGAGCGCACGGCTGAAGAAATCAAGATGACCGTTGGTACGGCTATCGTTACGCCGGAAGCCGACAAGACCATGGATATCCGTGGCCGCGACCTCGTATCCGGTCTGCCTAAGACGCTCACGATTCAGGCTAAGGAAATCCGTGAAGCACTCAACGACCCCATCTACAAGATTATCGATGCGGTTAAGGGCACGCTGGAAAAGACTCCGCCTGAACTGGCTGCTGACGTTATGGACCACGGCATCATGATGACCGGTGGCGGCGCCCTCTTAACCAACCTCGACAAGCTCCTGTCCCATGAGACGGGCATGCCGGTACTGGTATCTGAGGATGCTCTCTCCTGCGTAGGCGAAGGCACGGGCCGTTCCCTGGAAAACATCGAGCTCTTGAAGCGCGTGGTTATGACTGGCAAAAAGCTGAGAAGCTGATAAAAAATGAGTAATCGTGTAAGAAGAGATAAGGAAGACGGACGCAAGGGCTGGGCCATGGTGTTTGTCGTGGTCAGCCTCTTTTGCATCATCTTTTTTGCCGCCCGGGGCCGTTTTCAGGCGCCGGTGAGCAGTCAGGCTGTTTCGCTGGTCCTGTCTCCCTTCCAGCAGGCAACGGATTGGGTGGCGAATGAAATTCGCTATGTTACGAGCGTTGTCTGGGAAGTTTCCACGCTCTATGAGCAGAACAAGATGCTCCGAAATGAAGTGGAGCAGCTGCGGGGCATCAACCTGCAGGCCAATGAAGCGCTGGCAGAAAATGAACGACTGCGGACCATGATTGGCTATCAGCATTCTGCCCGTCAGTTTGATTTGGTGGCAGCCAGAGTCATCGGCCGTGAGTCCGAGACATGGTCCAGCATGATTGTCATTGATAGAGGGACGCTAAACGGCATTCAGAATGATATGCCGGTGGTGACACCGCAGGGATTGGTAGGCCGCGTGGTAGAAGCTGGCCCCAATTCCTCCAAGGTGCAGCTGATTTTGGACCCGCGTTCTTCTGTGGGCACCATCGTGCAGCGGGCGGAGTCGAGAGTCACTGGCATTGTGCAGGGCGATATGGACAATCCCACCATGCCGCAGATGGTGAACATTCCCAAGAATGCCGATGTGGTGGAAGGGGATGTCATCGTCACCTCAGGCTTTGGAGGCATCTATCCCAAAGGCATCATCGTGGGACTGGTCAGCAGCCTCAAAAATGATGATGGCGGCCTCCTCAAAATCGGCGTGTTAGAATCGGCCGTGGACTTCCAGAAACTGGAAGATGTGATGGTGATTACGGCTTCGCGTGAAGCACCACCGGAACCCATCAAACCGCCTGTGCAGACGCCAGGAACGGAAACGGACCCCGTAACGGGCGAGCGCATCGCTGATCAGAAGGCGGAGGGGCAGAAATGAACAATTTCGGCAAACTGGCCGCCTTTGCAGTGGCCCTGTATGTTCTGCAGACTTCATTTTTTCCTCTGATTGCCTACCATGGCATCAGCCCCAACTTCATGCTGCTGTTGACCACATCCTTCGCTTTTTTGAAGGGCATGGAGAAGGGCACCTTGATGGGCTTTGCCACAGGTCTTTTGACGGATTTGTCCACAGGAACTTTTTTCGGCGTGCATGCCTTTACCTATATGCTGCTGGGAAATCTGTGCGGCCGTTTTGCGAATCGTGTTTATAAGGAGCAGTTTTTCCTGCCGGTGTTCGCATCTTTGGGCATAACTGCGTTAAACTATTTTATTTTGGCGTTACTTATGGTATTATTAGGGTATCGCTTTAATCCAATCAGCAATGTGCAGGTCATGCTTCTGCCCATGCTGATTTACCAGCTGGCGTTTGCCTATCCGGTTCACTTTTTGACCTATCAATTGGATAAGAAACTCAGCACAAAAGAAACAAACTGATTAAGGCACCTGCGGGTGCCTTTTTTATGGGAGAGATACTTTTTGGTCGAAAATGACGAATTTGGCGGCCGGCTCAATGTCCTAGGCTGGCTGTCGGTGCTCGTAGTGGCTGTGCTTATCGGCCGGGCCGGCTACCTGCAGATTTACGAGGGTGATTATTACGCCCGCTTGGCTGAGGGCAACCGCATCCGCATCATTCCTACCATGGCTCCCCGCGGAACCTTTTTTGACCGCAACGGCGAGCTTTTGGTACAGAACCGTCCGGGCTTTGCGGTTTCGCTGATGCCGGTGATGACCAAGATTGACCCGGTGGTGATTAGCCGTCTGTCGGAACTGTTGAAGGTGCCGGTGGAGGAAATCAACAAGAAAATCGAGGCCCATACGGGCTTTGACCCCATTCGGATTAAGGCGGATGTCACCCCCGATATTGTGACCATTATCGAGGAACAAAAGAATAATTACCCCGGTGTCATCATCGAGGTACAGCCTATCCGCGACTACATGAATAAGGAAGAAGCGGCTCATACCTATGGCTATGTCAGCGAAATCAATGACATGGAGCTCGAAAAGAAAAAGGATGAGGGCTATAAGAGCGGCGATATCATCGGCAAGTTCGGTCTGGAAAAAATCTACGACAAGGAACTGCGCGGTGAAAACGGTGGTCAGCAGGTGGAAGTAGATGTTACGGGCAAGCCTGTGCAGATTATCGGCAACAAGCCACCGACGCCGGGGGATGACCTCTATCTCACCATTGACAAGAATCTCCAGACGGCAGCCGAAAAGGCTGTGGATGAGCAGTTAAAGCTCATTCATGCTAATGCGGCGGCTGTGGTGTGCATGAATCCTCAGACCGGCGAGATTCTGGCCATGGTGAGCCGTCCTGCCTTTGACCCCAACCTCTTTGCCCATGGAATTTCCTCGAAGGATTGGAACAAACTCAACAACAATCCCTACCATCCCATGGACAACAAGGCCATCACCGGTGAATATCCGCCGGGGTCTACGTTCAAGATTATCACAGGTACGGCGGCCCTCACCGAAGGTGTGGTTACGCCAAGTGAGCTCATCATGGACAGCGGTCATCACTGGATTATCCCCAAGGGCAACGCCGAAGGCGAAGCTCTGGGCCTTATCAACTTCCAGCAGGCCATGGCGCACTCCGATAACGTCTATTTCTATGAAATGGGCAATCGTCTGGGCATTGACCGACTGGAAAAATACGCCCGCATGTTCGGACTGGGCAAGATTACCGGCATTGACCTGCCCTATGAGTCGGATGGCCTCGTGGCCAATCGCCGCTACAAGGAGAAAAACTTTGAGGATGGCGACTGGTATCTGTCGGAAACCTTCGACGCCGCCATCGGTCAGGGCTTCAATCTGGTAACGCCGCTGCAGGCTGCTATGGTCATGGGGGAAATTGCCGCTGACGGCAAGCGTTATAAGCCCCATCTGGTCAATCGCATTGTAGGGCCGGATGGCAAGACGGTGCGGGAATTCAAGCCGGAACTTCTGGGAACGCTGGACGTGCCGGCTGCAGACATTCAGCTGGTGCAGACCGGCCTCCACGAAGTTACCAAATACGGTACGGCGGCCAGCATTTTCAGGGGCTTCCCCATTGAGATTGCCGGTAAGACCGGTACGGCGGAAAACCCGCATGGCCGCGACCACGGTTGGTTTGTGGCCTATGGACCCTTTGCGAATCCCGATATCGTGGTAGCGGTTATCGTGGAACAGGGCGGCTTCGGCTCCCAGTCCGCAGTGCCAATCGGCCGCAAAATCTTAGAGGCCTGGTTCGGCCTCAACAAGCCTCAGCCGGCACAGCCAGCAGATGGGCAGAAAAAACAATAATCAAGTAAGCAAGACTATATTATAGAGAAACGAGGGCAGCCATGAGTGAAGATATTGTAAAAATCAAGGGAACTTCCCTTGGATTACAGCTGAGCTTTGCCCCAGAGGCATCCTTTGAAGATGTGCGGGATAACCTGAAAAAGAAACTGGAATCCGGTACCACCTTCTTTTTGCGGGGCACCTTGGTGCTGATTCCCCGGGATGTGTTCATGGGCAGCGAGCGGGATGAGCTGCAGAGGCTCTTCTATGAGTACGGTCTTATCTGCCGTACGCAAAAGCCCGAACCGGAGGAAAAGCCGGAAGCAAAAGAAGCTCCGGCCCAGCCTGCACCCGCGCCAGCACAGACTAGCAGCCAGCCTGAGGAATTAAAGCCGCAGGAGATGGTGGTCATTAACAGGACGCTGCGGGGCGGCCAGGAAATCCGTACCAAATCTTCGGTGCTGGTCTGCGGCAACGTGAATCCCGGCGCCCAGATTATCGCCGGTGGCAGCATTGATATCCGCGGCACCTGCCGGGGGATGGTGCATGCCGGAGCCTATGGGGATAGTACGGCATTTATTATCGCCGACCATCTGATGCCCACACAGATTAGAATCTCAAACCTCATCGCCCGCTCCCCGGACGAGATGGAAAAGACTGACCGCGCCGAACGCGCTTCGATAAAAGACGGTCAAATCGTAATCGAACCAATAGAAAGGCAGGATAAGACAGTATGAGTGAAATCTATGTAGTAACATCTGGCAAAGGCGGTGTTGGTAAGACTACGACAACGGCTAACTTGGGTATGGGACTTGCGATGCGGGGCAAAAAGGTAGTATTGGTGGATACCGATACGGGCCTGCGTAATCTTGACCTTCTCTTAGGTCTGGAAAACCGCATCATGTACGACCTGATTGACGTAACGGAAGGCCGCGTGGCTTATAAGAAAGCCCTGGTGCGCCATAAGAAGTACGACAATCTGTTCCTGCTGCCCACGTCCCAGGTTAAGGACAAGATGGCCGTAAATCCGGAACAGCTCGTAAAGCTCTGCGACGATTTGCGCAAGGAATTTGACTACATCATCATCGACTGCCCGGCAGGTATTGAACAGGGGTTCAAGACGGCTATTGCCGCTGCGGATACGGCGCTGGTTGTCACCATGCCGGAGATTTCGGCGGTACGTGATGCCGATAAGATTATCGGCGAACTGGGCCGTGCGGACAAGGAAAACATCAAACTCATTGTCAACCGTATTCGTCCGCAGATGGTAGAAGACGGCGATATGCTCGACATGGAAGCCATTAACGACATCCTCTCGCTCGACTGCATTGGTCAGGTGCCGGATGACCTCAAGGTCGTTACCAGCACCAACAAGGGGGAACCCTGCGTGACCATGAACGACAGCGAAGCCGGTCAGGCATACCGCAACATTGTAGGCCGCATGCTCGGCGAGGACATTCCCTTCATGGAATTCCACAAAGACGGCGGCTGGTGGAAACGCTTAAAACGCATGTTCAAACGCTGAGAGGAGGGGTTATATGTTGGACGCATTGATGAAAATTTTTGGCAAAAAAGAAGAAACCGGTAAGATTGCCCGGGATCGCCTGAAGGTGGTACTGATCCATGACCGTGCCAATATTTCCCCGGAGGTTATGGACAATCTGAAGAATGACATCATTAAAGTTATCTCCAATTATATGGAAATCAATCAGCAGGATATGGATATCTCTCTGGCTAATGATGATGATTCTGTAGCTCTGGTAGCCAATATCCCCGTCAGCCGTATGAAGCATGACAAGGGCGAGCATTGAGAGAAGATAAACAATCATGACCAAAACGATCTTGCGCCGCACGGACTTAACCCTGCTGGCGGCAACGGCCGGTATCATCATCATGAGTCTGGTGATTATCGGCAGTGCCACGCATATCAATACCCCCGGTGATGAGCGGTATTGGTTCGTGGCCCGGCAGGGCCTCTTTGCGGCGGTGAATATCGCAGTGGCGGCTTTTCTGATGAACTTTGACTACAAGATGCTGCAGGGTTATGGCAACAAGCTCTACATCTTCAATCTCATCATGCTGGTGGCCGTTATGCTGGTGGGGCAGTCAGCCTTGGGGGCGCAGCGGTGGATATCCATCGGGCCAATCAGCATCCAGCCTTCGGAGTTTTCCAAAATCATCATGATCGTATCTCTGGCTACGATGCTGGAGGATCGGGTGGGGAAACTCAACAATCTCCATGAGCTGCTGCCCGTGGCGGCCTATGTGGGCCTGCCCTTCCTGCTGGTCTTGAAACAGCCGGACCTTGGGACCTCGTTGGTGTTTATGGCGATTTTCTTAGGCATGGTCTTTGTCAGCGGCATTAACCTGCGGCTCTTAGGCGGACTCTTTGCGACAGGCATTGCCATGATGCCACTGCTCTGGCATTTTTTGAAGGACTATCAGAAGATGCGCATTATGGTCTTTATGGACCCGAATGTGGACCCGCTGGGGTCGGGCTATCATATCATCCAGTCCAAGATTGCCATCGGTTCCGGCATGCTCTTTGGCAAGGGGCTCTTTGAAGGCACCCAGAGTCAGCTGGACTTTTTGCCGGAGAACCACACGGACTTTATCTTTGCCGTGGTAGGTGAGGAACTGGGCTTTATTGGCGTTGTATGCCTGCTGCTCTTGTACCTCGTGGTACTTTGGCGGGGCGCACAGATTGCCAAGGATGCCAGCGATATGTTCGGCCGCCTGCTGGCGGTGGGCATCACGTCCATGCTGGCCTTCCATGTGCTGGTCAACGTGGGCATGACCCTGGGCATTATGCCGGTTACGGGTATCCCCCTGCCGCTCATGAGTTACGGGGTAAGTTCACTGACTACCAATATCATGGCGATAGCGATATTACTGAATATACAGCTTAGAAAAAAGAAATTAGAATTCTAGTAACTAAAAAGCCTTCCCCTGGAGGGGAAGGGGGACCGCGGAGCGGTGGATGAGGTCAAAAAGGCAGGATATCTGTACACCTCATCCGTCAGCCTGCGGCTGCCACCTTCCCCTCTAGGGGAAGGCTCTGTATTTGAACTGAATGTGTAAAAGATGTATGGAGGAATTTAACGAAATGGTACAACTCAATCATGAGGTGCTCCAGTCGGTGCTGAAGCCGTCCCGCTATACGGGTGGCGAATGGAATGCACAGGTGAAGGATTGGGATAAGGTTGACTGCACCTTTGCATTGGCGCTGCCGGATGTCTATGAAGTGGGCATGAGTAACTTGGGACTGGCGATTCTCTATGAAATCCTGAACAAGGAAGCAAACATTGCCGCCGAGCGTGTCTATGCGCCCTGGACGGATATGGAAGCGGAGATGCGCAGCCGCAATATCCCGCTGTTCTCGCTGGAAACGAAGCACGAGCTTTCTAAGTTTGACTTCTTCGGCTTTTCCCTGCAGTATGAGATGATTTACTCCAACGTGCTCAACATGCTGGACCTCTCAGGGATTCCCCTCTGGAGCAAAGACCGTGGCGAGGATATGCCCTTTATCGTGGGCGGCGGCCCCTGCGTTTACAACGTAGAGCCCATTGCCGACTTCTTTGATTTCTTTATCGTCGGTGAAGCAGAGGAAGCCATTGTGGAGGTTTCCAAGACTTTTATCGAGTGGAAAAAGGCAGGACGCATTGGCGGACGCCGCGGTTTCCTCGAACGCCTGCTGGTGATTGAAGGCATCTATGTGCCGTCCTTCTACGAGCCGAAATATACGGCAGATGGCGACTATGAAAAGCTTGAACCGCTGCATGAAAACGCCAAGACCCTTATCTATAAACGTGTCTGCAAGAATATGGATGAGACAATGAGCGTGGAGCATCCGTTGGTGCCGTCCATGGATATCGTCCATAACCGCGCCATGCTCGAACTCTTCCGCGGCTGCTCCCGTGGCTGCCGTTTCTGTCAGGCGGGTATCTGCTATCGTCCGGCGCGTGAACGCACCGAAGAAAATCTCAAGAAGATGGCCAGAAACTTAGTGGACAGCACAGGCTACAATGAAATGAGTCTGACTTCGCTGTCCTCGGCAGATTATTCCTGCCTGGGCCGTCTGGTGGATGATTTGATGCTCGGCTTTAAGGATGAGGAAGTGAGCTTCTCCCTGCCGTCCCTGCGCATTGATAGCTTCTCCATTGATTTGGCGCATAAGATGCAGCAGGTCAGAAAGTCTGGCTTGACCTTTGCACCCGAAGCAGGTACGCAGAGACTGCGCGATGTCATCAATAAAGGTGTAACTGAGGAAAACCTTATGAATGCCTGCGCTTCGGCCTTCAAGCAGGGCTGGAAGCAGGTCAAGCTCTACTTTATGATGGGCCTGCCGACGGAAACCGACGAAGATGTTATCGGCATTGCCAAGCTGGCGAAAAAAGTCGTGGACCTCTATACGGAAATCAAGGGCAAGCGGGGCGTCAAGGTCACGGTGTCTGTTTCCTGTTTTGTGCCGAAACCCTATACGCCGTTCCAGTGGTTCGGCCAGCTGCCCATTGAAGAATTCCAGCGCCGTCAGGAGCTCTTGAAGGAGCACATCACCGACCGCGCGATTACCTTTAACTACCATGATGCGCGTCTGTCTGTTATCGAAGGTGTGTTTGCCCGTGGCGACCGCCGCTTAGCGAAAGTGCTCTATCAGGCATGGCAGGATGGGGCCAAGTTCGACGGCTGGACGGATTTGTACCAGCATGAAACATGGCTTAAGGCAATGGAAAAATGTGGCATTGACGGTAAGTATTACAGCCAGCGCACCCGCAACTTTAACGAGGCACTGCCCTGGGCGATTACCTCGCCGGGCGTCAATACGGAGTTCCTGCTGCGTGAGTGGCATAAGGCCATGCAGGCGGCCCTCACCGAGGACTGCCGCCGTGGCAAGTGCTCGGCCTGCGGCATCTGCCCGAATCTTGGCGTACATGTCATGGATTATGCCAAGGAAGAAGCAGAGCGGAACTATCAGTCGCCGGAACTGCCCGCTAAAGTCCATCGTGACCCCAAGGATTCCGGCCGTCCTCGCACGCTCTATAAATATCGTGCGGAAATCACCAAGGGCGAAGATTTGCGCTATGTGTCCCATCTGGATTATGCCAATATCTTCATCCGCGCGTTCAAGCGTTCAGGCCTGCCCATGGCGTATTCGGAAGGCTTCAACCATCATATGAAGGTCGCCTTTGCTTCGGCGTTATCTCTGGGCGTAACCAGTGAGGCGGAGTATATGGAGTTTGAACTCTTGAAGCCCGTCTGTCAGCCGGAGGTCTTTGACAAGCTTAAAGCCCAGCTGCCACCGGGGATTGAACTCAAGGAACTGCGGGAGGTTAAGACCAAGCAGAAGGCCATGATGGCCCAGGCCGATGAGGCAAGATACGCAGCTTATATGCCGCTGCGGGGAGACTTTGCCCTTGCCCAGGCGGCGGTGAAGCAGTACAATGAAGCGAAGGAAGTTCAGTTCCAGCGCGTTACGCCGAAAAAGAAACGGGATATTGAACTGAAGAAATATATGAAACAGTCAGTGAAAGTTTCGCTTGAGGGGAATACGTTGGTTCTGGCTATAGATATTGCGATTACGGACAGCGGCAGTGTGAAGCCGAGTGAAGTAATTGCGGCTTTAGTCGAACAGTTCGAGCTGCCTGCTAAGGCTGCTGAGGCACGGATTACCCGTACGGCTATGCTTTCTAATGGGAAGAGGCTCGTGGAACTTGTATAGTTAGTTCGATATTATAAAAATGGGGGAGGTGATTTGATGAAATCTATTCTAGTAACGGTTGTACCCGAAGAAACGAAATTGGCGATTCTTGAGGATGGCAAACTTTCTTCTATCGAAGTGGAGCGGGCCACGCATTCGCATCTTGTCGGCAATATTTATAAAGGGCAGGTCCAGAATGTCCTGCCGGGGATGCAGGCGGCGTTTGTGGATATTGGGACGGGCAAGAATGCGTTTATGTATATCGGGGATGGGATGCCTGCGGATGTGAAGCAGACACTTCCCCATCCGCAGAAGATTCATATCGGCCAGCAGCTGCCGGTGCAGATTATTAAGGACGCTATCGGCTCGAAGGGGCCGCGGGCGACCACGCATATCACCCTGCCCGGGCGCAATGTGGTGCTTTTGCCGACGGCGGCTTATATTGGCATGTCCCGCCGGATTGAGGAGGAAGCGGAGCGCAACCGGCTGCATGATATTGCCTCACGCATCTGCCCGGAAGGGATGGGGCTTATCATCCGCACGGTGGCGGCAGGGGCTACGGAAGAGTCCTTGCAGGAAGATGTGGAATATCTGGAAAAGCTCTGGCATTCCATGATGGCCCGCTTCAAGATGAAGAGCAAGGGGGCCAATCTCCTTTACCGGGATGCGGATTTGATTATCCGCGTTGTGCGGGATAATCTGACGCCGGAAGTGGAGGCCATGTGGATTGACAATCGGGCTGTCTATCAGCGGGTGCGTGATTTTGTGCAGCTGCTGTCCCCGGAGCTTACGGAAAAAATCCGTTATTATGACAGCCGGGAACCGCTCTTTAAGCATTACGGCATCGAAGAAGAGCTGGATAATCTGGGCGGCCGTACTGTGGAGCTGAAGTCCGGGGGCTTTCTGGTCATCGACAAGACCGAAGCGCTGACGGTGATTGATGTGAACACCGGCAAGTACACGGGCAGCACCAATCTGGGGGAAACGGTCTATGCCACCAATCAGGAGGCGGCGGAAGAAATCATGCGTCAGCTGCGCCTCCGGGATATTGGCGGCATCATCATCGTGGATTTTATCGATATGGAGAAGGACGAGCATAAGGAACAGCTGCTCGCTCATTTGCGGGAACTGGCTAAGTTTGACCCCACTAAGACCAATATCGTGGATATCACGAGCTTGGGGCTGGTGGAAATCACCCGCAAGAAATCCCGGCAAAACTTAGACAGCATCATCTACAGCGAATGTCCCATCTGTCACGGACGGGGGCGGGTGGAATCGCCGGAGACGGTCAGCATCCGCATTGCTGGAGACATCCGCCGCATGGAGCATAAATCCCATGCAGAGGACGGCTATGAAATCGAAGTCCATGAATCTGTGGCGGAGGAACTTCGCCACAATCAGCTGCTGATGAATCTGGCGGCAGAATTTGCCATGGATATCAAGGTCACTGCCACCCCAGGGATGCATCCGGAAAATTATGTCATATTGCAAAACAGTTAAGAGGCTGAACAAGCCTCTTTTGTTTTTATTACTTTTTGGGAAAAACATTGCTCTTATTTGTCAAAAAAGTTATAATAAACCTAAATGGTTATACTAGCTATGAAGTTTTGCATATAGATTTGAGAAAGAGGCAGGAAATGGATATCAAGGATATGCGGGCGTTTTACGCCATTGTGGAGGAAGGAAATATCAGTCATGCGGCCCAGCGGCTGGATATTGCCCAGCCCGCTTTATCGCGGCAGATGAAACGGCTGGAAACTTCTCTGGGAGTACAGCTCTTTGAAAGGGGCAGCCGCCGTATCCGCCTGACCGATGCGGGCCGGGTCATGTACTCCCGCGTGGAGCACATTCTGGGCATGGTGGATGGTACCGTTCGGGAGATTACGGAAATCGGCTCGGGCATAGCCGGTTCTGTCCGCCTGGGTACCATCACTACGTCCGGGGCTTTACTTTTGCCGGAACTTATTTCTGAATTTCATTCCCGCTATCCCAATGTGACTTATCAGATTTGGGAAGCGGAAGGGGCACGTATTCTGGAACTGCTGGACAACCGCGTGATTGAAATCGGCATTACCCGCACGCAGGTGGATTCCAAGGTTTACGAGTCCATTGTGCTGCCCAATGAGCCGCTGGTGCTCATCATGAACAAGGAGCAGGAAATCGGCGCCGCCAGCGATAAGGTGGAACTCAAAGAGCTCAAAGACCAGCCCATCATCATTCCGCTGCGCTGGCAGTCGGTATTCATTGCCAACTGCCGCAAGCTTGGTTTTGAGCCCAACATTGTTTGCGTCAGCGACAGTATCGTACAGGACTTGCTGCTGGCCAAGATGGGGATGGGCATGGCGCTTTTGCCGGTGTCCTCCAAGACCCTTTTGACTGACGGCAATCTCATATATAAAAAGCTGATTGAGCCGGAGATGAGTACCCATACGGTAATTGCCTGGCTGAAGAACCGCACGCTCTCATCCTCCAGTGAACATCTGATTCGTCTGTTCCGGGAAATGTTTCTCGGAGAGAAAGGAGTATAAAGATGGAATTAACGGCTGTGCAAGTGGGACTTAAAAATACGGTTTCTGAGGAAGTTACAGAGGAAAAAACCGCCCGGGCCATGGGCAGCGGCAGCCTGCCGGTTTATGCGACGCCGGCCATGACCTGCCTGATGGAAAAGGCGGCTACGGAGGCAGTGGAAGCTCTGGTGCCGGAGGGCTGGACTACCGTGGGCATCAGCCTTCATGTGGCGCATACCGCAGCGACGCCTGTGGGCCTAACCGTGCGGGCGGAAGCTGAGGTTACGGCAGTGGAAGGGCGCAAGATTATCTTCACCGTGCGGGCCTATGATGACCAGGGCGAAATTGGCGTAGGCAGCCATGAGCGTTTTGCGGTAGCCAAGGAGAAGTTTTTGGCCAAGGCCACAGCGAAAGTACAACATTAAATTTCCATTATAATTACAAGGCAAGGCTTTTCAAACCTTGCCCTTCGTTATATTATATATGTATGTTTAACTTACAGGAGGGGACTTTGTATGGCGAATCCGAAAATTTTTATCGTAGAAGATGAACACCGTATTGCCCGTTTTTTACAGATTGAACTCGAACATGAAGGCTATGACACGGCTCTTGAGGATAACGGCCGTCATGCCCTGGATAGAATTCTGAAGGGCGGCTTCGACCTGGTGCTGCTGGATGTGATGCTGCCGGAAATGGACGGCATGGAGATTTGCCGCAAGGTGCGGGAGAGCTCCGATGTGCCCATCATCATGCTGACGGCCCGGGATGATGTGTCCGATATGGTGTCGGGATTGGATTTGGGTGCCGATGACTACATCACCAAGCCCTTCGACATGCAGGAACTGCTGGCCCGCATCCGCCGTGCCCTGCGCAGCCATTACAAAGAGACCCCCAGCGAAGGGGACGAGAACGAGCGTCTGGCCATCAAGGACCTCATCATGATTCCCAGCCGCTATGAAGTGCGGGTGAAGGGTGAGTTTGTCCAGCTCACCAAAAAGGAATATGCTCTGTTGGAATTTTTGCTGCGCAACAAGCGCAATGTCCTGTCCCGTGAACAGATTCTGCAGGCGGTATGGGGCTATGATTACAATGGGGACACCAATGTGGTGGATGTTTATATCCGTTACCTCCGCTCGAAAATCGATGAACGCTATCAGGAAAAATACATCTATACGGTGCGGGGCATAGGCTATGCTGTCAGGGATTAAGGCCTGGCTGCGGCATCCAAAACTGATGTTTGCGCGTCTGCGCTATGCCCAAATCTCCACCAAGATTACCTGCTTTTATGCGGCGGTACTGCTGCTGGTGCTGATTCTCACCAGTACCCTGACGGGGTTGGGCGTATTCTTCTCCTTCTACCATCAGGCGGAAGTGGAATTGGAAATCAGCATGAATCATGTGCTGGATGTCATGGAGCAGGGCCGTTCGCTGGATATGGATTTTGGCCGCGATGATTTGGTTCTGCCCGGCGTGGTACTGCGCATAACCGACAGCCGGGGAAAAATCGTCTACGAAAACGACAGCCATTACCCGCCGCTGCGGCGCATCGAGGAAAATACGGAAAAAAATCCGCCCTTTTGGGCCAACAAGAATATGCAGGTGGTGCAGCTGCGCAATGCCACGCTTTACCATGCGCGCATGGATGTGGAATACCGCGGACAGGTTTATAATATGCACTTCTTCCGCACCATCACCGCGGAGAAGCATTTTTTGGAAACCCTGCAAAAAATCCTGTTCCTGATGACGATTTTAGGCTTCTTTCTGGCGCTCTTGGCAGGGTTCTTTGTGAGCCGCCGCATTTTGCAGCCCATTCGCGAGATGACGGCTACGGCTCGGAAAATCGAAGTGGAAAATATGGACAAGCGCATTGTGGTGCCGCCTGTCCGGGATGAACTTTCCGAATTGGCGCAGACCTTCAACCATATGCTGGATAGGTTGGAGGGGGGCTTTGAGCAGCAGAAGCGCTTCGTGTCGGATGCCTCCCATGAGCTGCGCACCCCAGTGACGGTTATCCTAGGCTATTCGGATTTGCTGTCCCGCTGGGGGCGTGCGGATGAAGCGGTGCTGGACGAGGGCATTTCGTCCATCCGCTCCGAGGCCGAGAACATGCAGCAGCTGATTGAAAAGCTCCTGTTCTTGGCCCGGGCTGACCAGAACCGTCAGGTATTGCATAAGGAAAATATCGAACTCAGTGAACTGTTGGAAGACATCATGCGGAAGATGCAGCTCGTGACCAAGAACCACAGCGTGGAGCTGTTGCAAAATGATGACGGTATGATGTATGGCGATTTGGTGACCGTGCGGCAGATGTTCCGCATCTTTCTGGATAACAGCACGAAGTATACGCCCCAGGGCGGCCGTATCACGGTGAAGTCCGAACGGGTGGAAAATGAGGACGGGCTGTTCATGCAGGTGGCGCTGGCCGATAACGGCATTGGCATTGACAAGAAAGACCAGCAGAAGGTCTTTGAACGGTTCTATCGGGTGGATACTTCCCGTACCAAGGCCCAGGGCGTCAGCGGAACCGGGCTGGGACTTTCCATAGCCAGTTGGATTGCCCAGCAGCATGACATTGAAATCCGGCTCGAAAGTGAGCTCGGCAAGGGAACGACCATCTACTTACAAATACCGTTGGTATCTTAAATATGAAAAGACCTCGAAACCCGCTGCAAAGGGCTTCGGGGTCTTTGTTTGTATAAAGCTGCTCTGCATTCGCAGGCAGAAAATGAGTGGCAGAGGGATGGTACAGGAGGAAATTGCCGATGGCTGGCGAAGAAGTCATTACGGTAAAAGCTTGAACCGCTGGGTGATGCTGGCTGGGGATAGCGTGTGTCAGAACAGGAAAAATGAAGAAGGGGATGAGAGGATGAGCAAGAAGACCTTGTGCCGCCTGCTGCTTTTTATTGTACTGGTGGGCGGGCTGGTTGCAGGCTGTTCCGGGATAAAGTTCACACAGGGCAACTGGGTCGTTTCCATCTATATGTGTGGCTCGGATTTGGAGTCAGAGAGTGGTTTTGCCTCAGCTGACCTGAAGGCCTTGCAAAGCATACCACTTCCGGAAAATGTGAAGTTCGTCATTCAGACCGGTGGCGCAAAAAAATGGCAGACCGCAGGCATACCGGAAAATGAATTGGCCCGTTATGTTTATGACAGCAGTGGTTTTCATGAGATAGAACGACTGCAGGATGCCAGCATGGGGGATGAAGGAACACTGGAGGCTTTTCTGCGCTTCAGCAAGGAGCGTTACCCTGCGGACCATCGGATGCTCGTCTTTTGGGACCATGGCGGTGGCAGCTTAGGCGGCTGCTGCTTTGATGAAAAATATGAAACGACACTCAGCCTGAATGATTTGCGGCAGGCGCTGCAGAGTGTGGAAGAAAATAATCCGAAGAAGCCGGCTTTTGAACTCGTGCTGTTTGACACCTGCCTGATGGCGAGCATCGAAACAGCGAACACTCTGTACGGCTTTGCGCGTTACATGGCGGCTTCGGAAGAACTCATGCCGGGAACGGGCACAGATTATGTCGGCTGGGTAGGAGCCTTAGCAAATGATCCGGGCATGGACGGGAAAAAGCTGGGGACGGTCATCTGTGAAACCTACCTGCCGCATTGTGAGCGCCATGAAACGGATGATATGGCAACCTTATCCCTGATTGATTTGGGGCAAATGCCTGCCTTGAATGACGCTTACGAAAAAATGGGGCAGGAAGCATTGAAGCTGTCTCAGGGAAATCCGCGTCATTTTTTCACCACGTATGACCGGGTGGCTGGCGGCGTGGAAAATTATGGGCCGAATGACAGCGAAGACTATACCAATATGGTGGATTTGGGCTCTTTGGCGGACGGCATGGCCGAGCTCAGCACAGCGCCTGCTTTCGTGGAGGCGCTGGATAAGGCTGTGGTATGCAAGACGGCGGGTCCCTATCGTAAGTATGGTATGGGCTTGTCTGGCTATTACAGCCTCTATGGCGGTTTGGATTCGTGGCAGATTTACTCGTCTCTGACAGGAGTCAGCAAGGCGTTCGCCAAGCTCTATCACGATATGCTTTCCGGCAGCGGCGATGGTACACCTTGGTTTTATTTTGATGTCGAGAAGATAAAACATGCGCAGATCGTTCTTAATGAGAACAATATGGCCACTATCGCTCTTTCGCCGGAAGATGCCAATGCCATCAGTCAGGCCGATTTTCTGCTCTGTTCCTATGATGCGCAGGGAAGAGAGATTTATCTGGGCAGTGATGATAAAATGAAGGCCGATTGGGAACGCGGCGTATTCCAGGAGAATTTTGACGGGAAGTGGCCAGCCTTGAACGGTCATGTCCTGTCGTTCTATCTTAGTGAACAGCAGCAGGATTATAATCTTTACTATTCTTACATTCTGCTTAACGGGCAGAAGTGTTATCTAACCGCTGGCTATGATTTCACGAAGGGCGAATATGAGATACTCAGCATTCACCGCGTTTTGAAAAATGGTTGGATGGACAGGCAAAATCTGAACTTGAAAGCTGGCGACCAAATCATACCGCTGTTCTTCAATGACGAGGGAGAGGAAGTGAAAGGCACGTCGTTCCAGTTGGCAGGTGAGCCTGTTTTGCGAGACGAGCCACTCGCAAATGGGACCTATGCGTTTGCATTTCGTTTCACGACTGCGCGGAATGAGTCCGTTGTTTCGGAGACGATTCATTTCGTAATTCAAAACGGGGGAATGACGGTGACAAAATAAACAGTGAGAAAATATTTTTTGCATCCTTGCAGGTGTTTTCCAATTTATGACGAATAATATATAATATGCGATTGTGAAGGAGGTGTTAATGATGGCAGATTGTATTTTTTGCAAGATTGCGGGCAAGGAGATTCCGTCTACGGTAGTCTATGAAGACGAGACCGTGCTGGCATTCAAGGATTTGGAACCGCAGGCCCCTGTGCATGTGCTCGTGATTCCGAAAAAGCACGTGGAAAGCGTGGCAGCATTAAAGGCTGAAGATAAGGAACTGGCAGCACATATTCTGGTCGATGTGATTCCGCAGATTGCACGCGAGCTAGGTGTAGCGGAATCCGGTTTCCGTGTAGTTGCCAATACGGGCGATGAAGGCGGTCAGACCGTAAAACATCTGCATTTCCATCTCTTAGGCGGTCGCTCCCTGCAATGGCCCCCAGGCTAACGATTTGTGTGGATTTGTGTTGACAGGCTCGCTACCTTTATTGTATAATATCGTGGTGTAGTTTTAGAAACACAAACTCCCATGTTAAGTGGAGGGGGGGAAAAATAGATGGCAAACGAAATTAAAGTTGGTAAAAACGAATCAATCGATAGTGCTCTCCGCCGCTTCAAGCGTATGTCCCAGAAAGCTGGTACTCTGGCTGAAGTGAGAAAACGTGAACATTACGAGAAACCGAGCGTTCGCCGCAAGAAGAAATCTGAAGCAGCTCGTAAACGCAAGTTCAGATAATTTGCGCGGGACACCTGCAAGTCGTAAGATTTTCAGGTGTCTTTTTGTTATATGGATTTATATTACAGGAGGATTAGAAAATGTCGTTAAAGGAACAGCTTACTGCTGATATGAAAGAAGCCATGAAGAATAAGGAAAAGGAACGTCTGGCCGTTATCCGTATGGTGCGCGGTGCTATCCGCCAGCAGGAAATTGACGGACAGAAAGAACTCGGTGAGGAAGATGTAATCGCGGTTATCAGCAAGGAAGTAAAGATGCGCCGTGATTCCATCGAAGAATTCCAGAAGGGCGGCCGTGAGGATTTGGTGGAAAAGACGCAGGCGGAAATCGATGTGCTCCTGCCTTACCTGCCGGCTCAGCTTTCCGAAGACGAAGTGCGTGAGCTCGTGAAGGCTGCGGTGGAACAGACCGGAGCTGCTACGCCGAAGGATATGGGCAAAGTTATGGGCGTGCTGATGCCGAAGGTTAAGGGGCGCGCTGATGGGAAGATGGTTAATACAATCGTGAAGAGCTTCCTGCAGGGATAACATCATAGTGCTAAGGCGCCCGTGGAGGCTGGCAATATTTTTCCTTCGCCATAGACAGGCTTGTCAAAAGCTGCGGAAAAACATCACCAGTCTCCACGGGCTTAGTACGATGCAGTAGCTTAGTACGATGCAGTAGCTTCACCTAGGCAGGACTTTTTACAGGCTATGTGGAAATATTTTGCAAGGGGGTGAGTATATGGATATGGTGGTAGGTATGCCGGTGGTGCAGATGCTTTTGCTGGCGATTATGTTTCTGGCCATTATGGTGGAGATTAAGACCGGTGGCTTGGGAGCAGGTATCTTGCTGGGGCTGGTAGCCGCTGGTGTCTTTTGGGGCAGTCAGTATGTGAAAGGGCTGGTGTCCCTGTATCAGATTGCCATATTTATGGGCGGTATTCTCTGTATTATCGTGGAAATGCTGCTGCCTACGGTGGGGCTTTTGGCTGGCCTGGGTGTTGCTGCTATGCTCTACAGTGTGGTGCTGGCACTGGGCGGAGATATTCATGCGCTCTATGCCATGCTGATTTCCTTTGTGGCAGCGATTGTGATTTTTGCACTTATCGTTAAACGTCTGCCTTCGAGTAAACTTTGGAATAAGGTGGTGCTGAAGGATGAATCGCGTTCGGAACGCGGCTTTGTCAGTGCGGCACCGCGGGAGTCACTGCTGGGAGCAGTGGGCGAAGTGCTCACGGAGCTGCGTCCTTCTGGCAGTGTGCGGCTGAATGGCAAGCCTGTGGATGTGGTTTCCGAAGGTGCTTTCGTGCCGAAAGGTGTGCAGGTTCAAGTTGTGGCCGTCGAAGGAAACCGGGTAGTTGTGCGACAGATTTAAGGAGGTTTTGCATTTATGAGTGGTTTGATTGGAACAGGTTTTTTGTTAGTCCTGATTATTGCATTTATCATGGTGTTCCTGCACTTTGTCCCCATTGGACTCTGGATTTCTGCTTTGGCAGCCAATGTGCGGGTCGGCATTATGACTCTGGTTGGTATGCGCATGCGCCGCGTACCGCCCAACAAGATTATCCTGCCGCTGATTAAGGCTAATAAAGCTGGTCTTGATGTGGCCGTTAATCAGCTCGAAGCTCATTACCTGGCGGGCGGTAACGTGGATAAGGTCGTGGACGCCCTTATCGCGGCTCACCGTGCGCAGATTCCCCTGCCCTTTGAACGCTCTGCCGCCATCGATTTGGCCGGCCGTGATGTGCTCGAAGCCGTGCAGATGAGCGTTAATCCGAAGGTTATCGAAACGCCGGTGGTTTCCGCTGTAGCGAAAAACGGTATCGAACTCAAAATCAAGGCGCGTGTTACCGTGCGCGCTAATATTGACCGTCTGGTCGGTGGTGCTGGTGAACCGACGATTATCGCTCGCGTTGGCGAAGGTATCGTCACAACTGTAGGTTCTTCCGAAAGCCATAATGACGTGCTGGCTAACCCGGATGATATTTCCAAGACAGTGTTGGGCAAGGGGCTTGACGCCGGTACGGCCTTTGAAATCCTCTCCATTGATATTGCTGACGTGGATGTAGGCCGCAACATCGGTGCAGAACTGCAGACCGACCAGGCTGAAGCCGACAAGCGCATTGCACAGGCCAAAGCCGAAGAACGCCGTGCTATGGCTGTGGCCAAAGAGCAGGAAATGAAGGCCTACACGCAGGAAATGGAAGCCAAGGTTGTCGAAGCACAGGCCGAAGTGCCGCATGCTATGGCACAGGCTTTGCGGGAAGGCAAGCTCGGGGTTATGGACTACTACAACCTCAACAATGTGCAAGCCGACACGGATATGCGCAATGCTATCAGCACGAGCAGTGCGGGCAGCAAATTGCAGGCGCCGTCGGCACCGGTAAAATAAGGAGGGGTACTTATGGACTCCTTTTGGGTCATAGTCCTCTTTATTCTCTTTGCCATCTTTTCTGACCGCAAGGGCAAGAAAAAGCCGGTGCCCAAACGCCGGATACCGGATTTCCCCCAGCGCCCCCTGCCGGATATTCCGCAGCCTAAACAGGAGCGCATAAAAATCGAAATTCCGGAACTTCGAGGCGCTCCGCCCCTGCCTGACATCCAGACAACGGCAGAAGTGGAAACACAGGATGCGATTCGTGCACAGCAGGAACGCTATCAGGAAATGCTGCGCCGCAAGAAAAAGCAGCGGGAACAGGCAGAGAAACGTGCAGAATCCCAGCGAGTTGAACAGGCACAGGCTCCGCAGAATACGGTGACGTTAAGTAATTTGCAGCAGGCAGTTATCTGGTCAGAAATTCTCGGCAAGCCAAAAGCAAAACGCTAGTTTGTCAGTGCGAACTTTAATTTATTTGTTACAGCTCAGTGGGGGCGGAGGTGGTAATACTTTTCGCCGTTGCACTAAATGACCCACTAACAATAGTTTGGTCTTTTCTAGATACCTGCGCCGGGCAAGACCGGCGGCGCGTATGTTCAGCTCAATTTTTAGGAACTACTGTTTGCGGGCCAGTCCTCACTGCGTTCGGACAGTCGTTCCACGGCGAAAAGCATCACCACCTCCGCCCTAAGCGATGTCCGTATAAGCTGGCATCTTCACGGTGACAAGGAACAAGTACATCGATGTTCTTGTTGCGGGAGTAACGAGTTTTCGCCGCTTGCCTAATCCGTAGCTTGGGGCGAACGGGGAGTGATTTTTCTGTAGGGAGCGACTGCCTGAACGAAGTGAAGGCCGGCCCCGGCAGAAAGCTGCCAAGCAAATAAGCTGAAAGCAGCGCCGCCGGCCTGCCCGGCGCAGGTAACTGGACAGCTTGTCTTTCCGAGGGGGTCGTTTAGCGGAAAACAGAAAAATCACTCCCCGTTCACCCCATGACCACGTATAAACGGGATACCTTCAGCACGAATGAACTCACAAACTGCAATTTACTAAAAGTCCGTTGACACTTTTTTGTCAGCGGGCTTTTTACGTTAAGGGAAATTTCCCCATTCTCGTTGTCTCAAAGCAGTGCGTGAAGATGTTCTATCTTAAATCTCCATTAAAATCCTCCCCAGCCCTTGCATTTTCACGCAATAAAGTTGATAATAGAGTATATGTGTCCTGTAATGGAGGGATTCTATGAAACGTATTTTCTTCTATATACATTTACTGCTGTTGACAACTTTATGTCTGCTCCTGCCCATCTCCGCGGCTTCGGCTGCTGATGAGGCATTCAGTGAGCGTATCAGCGGCATGGCCGAAATCACTGGCATCCGTGACAGTTTTAACGGGGATAAGACCCGTATTGTCATCGATGCCACCAAGCCCGTAAAATACAAAAAAATGGTGCTGTCCGGCCCTGACCGTGTGGTGGTGGATATAGAAAATGCCTGGCTGTCGCCGAAGGTGGACAAACACATCCATATTGACAACCGCTTTGTAGGGGGCGTAAAAATCGCCCAATTTGACCCCAAAACTGTTCGCGTGGTGGTAGAGACCAAAGTGGGCAAAAACAACTACAATGTCTTTGCCTTGAGCAGCGGCAAAACACCCGGCCGCATTGTTATGGACTTTGGCAACCTGACCGATTCGGATGACGCACAAATTGACATGTCAAAAACAGGCTCGCATCCGTCTCAGCCGAAAACAGAACCAGTGAAACCAAGTACCCCGCCTGAACCTGCAGAAAAACAGGAACCTGCTGGTGGGGAAGACATGGATGGCGAATTGGCAGGCATTACCGGTCTGAAAGGCCGCATCATCGTCATTGACCCCGGTCATGGCGGCAGCGACTCCGGTGCTATCGGCCCCACGGGCGTCATGGAAAAGAGCGTGACTCTGCGAGTGTCCAACGAAGTCAAACGCCTGTTGGTGAAAGAGGGCGCTACGGTTTATATGACCCGTAATGCCGATATCGAAGTTTCCAAGAAGCGGGCCAAGGCTACGGACATTGAAGAACTGCAGGCCCGCTGTGATGTGGCCAATGCCAAGAAAGCGGATATCTTTGTTTCCATTCATATGGATTCCTTTACCAACAATGCGGCGAAAGGTACCACAGGCTATTATTATTCCCTGGGGGACAAGCGCTCCCGCAAGCTGGCGGATAAGATTCGGGCTGGCATCGTTGACCAGCTGGGCACCCAGAGCCGGGGCACCCAGAGCAGCAACTTCTATGTGGTGAAGCATACCGATATGCCGGCTACGCTGGTGGAAGTTGCCTTTATCTCCAACGAGAGCGAAGAGAAAATGCTCGACAGCGAAGAAGGTATTCGCAAAGCTGCTCAGGGCATTGCCGATGGCATTGCCGATTACTTTGGCTGAGAAAAAATTACCCTGTAAGACGTAAGGATAGAAAGGATTTTAGAAAGACCAATGGAAGACCAGAAAAAAGAATTGACCCAGGCAGAAACTCTTGCCCAGATGATGGAAGCGGATATGGAGGAGCGCAAGAAGGCCCTCTATCGTCACAAGATGCCGGAAAAGAACACGCTGAAGGACATGCTGAACGCCATGACCAAGGCGGAACTCGACGATATCCGCTACAACCTCAACATCAGCGGCGCCAGCTCCCTCAAGAAGGCAGACCTGGCAGAGAAGCTGGCTCCGGAAATTTTGAAGTTTGCCCGCATCTGGCTGCCCTCTATTCTTTTGGAAGAATACGAATGCTTCCAGCATTTCATTCTCGAAAAGGGCAAGAGTGCCAAGCTGCGGGATGATGATGTGCGTCTGGATTACCTGCGGGGGCTGGGTCTCTTGTCCTGCGGTAAGGATGGGGATAAACTTATCTGGTATATGCCGAAGGAAATCCGGGCTGAATTCAAGAAGCTGGATTCTCCGAACTTTGAGGCGCTTGCGACCATGAACACGGAGATTACCCGCTTGACGGCCGGTTATCTGTTCTACTATGGTTATATGGATTATGAAACCCTCTATACCAAAGTGGCCGGGCAGCTGGAAGCCGACCAGCGGGAAAACCTGTCCTTCAAGGACTTTGTGGGCGTAATGCTCAATGCTTCTTGTTGGACGAATACCATTGTGGCATTGCCGCAGGGCGTGAAGTATTATACGCTGATTGATGAGAACGCTCTGGAAGACGAACAGCGCAAGCACAGCAATCTGGACTATGCAGAATTTGGCTACAAACAGCTTTTTGAAGCAGGTGCCAATAACCATATTGATGCGACCAACGAGTACAAGGATTTGGCGCAGTTCTTTATGAAGGAGCATGGCTGTGACGTGCTCAAGGCTGCGGATATTGTGGGTGAAATCTTTATCCTGCTGCAGAATGGCGGTTCCATGCAGGAAGCAGCTGAATATCTGGAACAGTTGGGCATGATGGAGGACGAGGCCAAGATGAAGGCTGTAGTACCTCTGCTCATTGCCTACAATAACGAAACCCATCTTTGGCCGCTTAAAGGCCACACCCCCAGCGAACTTTTCGCCAAGAGCGGTGTGGGGCAGGTGATTCCCTTTGCGGAAGTACACCGTCAAAAGGCGGGCCGCAATGACCCTTGTCCCTGTGGCAGCGGCAAGAAGTATAAGAACTGTTGCCTGTCTAAGGATGAAAACTGATGAAACAGACCTTTGGTTACAAGGCAAAAGCACGACAATTCTTTGTGGTGCTTTTGCCAATCTTTATAACCCAGTTGTCTTTAATGGCAACAGGGTTTTTTAATACGGTAATGGCCGGACATATCAGCCAGCAGGATTTGGCGGGCGTGGCCGTGGGGGTTAATCTCTTTATGCCCTTTTTCGGCAGTTTTTTAGGGATAATCTCGGGGCTGACGCCGACCATTTCGCAACTCTACGGGGCGGGAAAACAGGAAAAAATCGGCTTTATCGTCAAGCAGGGCTTTTATTGGGCTTTTGCATTAGGTGTGGGCTTTGTGTCCTTGGGCTGGCTGGCGGTTCCCTATATTCTGCCGCTCCTGAATCTGGAGCCCAAGGTGGAATACATCACGAGCCATTATCTGATGTTCCTGTCGCTAGGCATCATTCCCATCTTTATTTCCTCGGTGCTGCGCAACTTTATTGATGCCCATGGCTATACGCGGCTTACGATGTGCGTGACCATGTGTACGGTGCCGACCAATATCACGCTGAACTATATCTTTATGTATGGCCTCTTTGGATTGCCGGCGTTTGGCGGTATCGGCGCGGGGATTGGTTCAGCGGTAACGTTGACGTTAAACCTTGTCTTGAATATTATTGTGGTCAGTCGCATGCACCCCTTCAAGGACTATCATGTGTTCCGTCACTTGCCGGGGATTCATCTGGCCGAATGGAAAAAACAGTTGGGCGTTGGTATTCCCATTGGCGCGACGATGTTCTGCGAGCAGAGTATCTTCGGTGCGGTGGGGCTGTTTATGACGGCTTACGGTACGGCGATTGTGGCAGCACATCAAGCGGCCATGAACTTTACGACCATTGTCTATATGGTGCCACTGGCGGTGAGCATGACACTGACTATTTTGGTGGGCTATGAAGTCGGGGCAAAGCGCTTGGCGGATGCCCGGCAGTACATCAAGCTCAGCCGTTATCTGACCTTTTTCAGCGTGGGAACATTGGCGCTGCTCTTAACCCAGTTCCGCGATGAAATCGCCGCGCTCTATACCAGCAGTACAGAAGTGCAGCCGATACTAGCAGGGTTTTTGATTTACGCGGTCTTTATGCAGTTTGCCGACAGTATCAATGCGCCGCTTCAGGGAGCACTCAGAGGTTTTAAGGATGTTCATGTGACCTTTATGCTGGCGGTGCTCTCGTTTTGGATTATTGGTTTGCCCATGGGCTGGGGACTGGCAAAGTATACCGATATGGGGCCGTATGGGTACTGGATTGGGTTGATTGCGGGCATTGTTATCGGTGCGGTATGTCTGGAAGTAAGACTGCGGCAGGTGCAGAAAAAATACCTTTGATTTGATTACCACGATTGGATTCGAAGTGCAAGACGCGACAGGCGTGGACTGGCTGACATGCGCTGAGACGCGGAACTAAACATATTTTTTATCTTTATTTTAATGGGCTGGAAAAGTCAAAACTCGCTGTACTCAGACAGTTGACTTTTCCAGCCCATTTTTGGATTGATAAAAAATATGTTCTTTACGTTCCGCGCCAAACGCGCCTGTCAGCCAGTCCCCGCCTGTCGCTTGCTTCGCATTGCTTTTCAGCCCAACGCCTGCTATAATTACATTCAGGTGCTGTTTAGCGGTTTCGCCCTCTGGAAAGGGGGCGGCGCCTATGGCTGAAACAATCGTAGTTTTACTATTGATTTGGATGATAGTTGTAGAAGTGAAAAATAACCGCTCCTAGCTTGCCGGCATGAGCGGTTATCGTTTGAAGTAAAATATTAACCTGCGAGGGCTGACCGCTGGGCGGCACCCTTAACTTGCTTACATTATAGCACTTGCCTTGCGTGTCGGCAAGTGCTATTTCATTTCGGACTTTTGAAGTAAGGATGTTTCAACGATGATAATAACTATAGAAAATTTTACGAAAAGTTATGGCGAGAAGAATTTGTTTTCTGGCGTGAATTTCAGTATGGATGCCGGGGATAAGGTCGGGATTGTCGGTGTGAACGGCACGGGCAAGAGTACATTTTTGAAGGCGGTGGCAGGACTCATTCCTGTGGATGCCGGGGAAATTACCACCATGCGCGGTCTGCGGATTGAGTATTTGGCGCAGGATAAGGTCTTTGAACCGGAAAATACGGTGCTCATGGAAGTGTTCCGCGGCATGTCGCCTTTGATGCAGGCTTTGCGGGGCTATGAACTGGCCATGGCGGCGGTGGAAAAAAATCCGCAGGACAAGGAAGTCCAGCAGGAAATCATGCGCCATACGGCGGTGATTGATGAACATGACGGCTGGCAGCTTGAAGGTGCGGCCAAGACTGTATTGACGAAGTTAGGTATCCGCGATTATATGGCCAAGGCAGGTACGCTCTCCGGCGGTGAACAGAAGCGGCTGGCTTTGGCAACGGCACTCATTCAGCCCTGCGATTTACTGATTTTGGACGAGCCGACCAACCATTTGGACAGCGAAACCATCGGTTGGTTAGAAGAATATCTGCGCGCCTTTAAGGGAGCCATCCTCATGGTGACGCATGACCGCTATTTCCTCGATAATACGTCCACGAAGATTTTGGAACTCGACAAGGGCAATGCCTACACTTATACGGGGAACTATTCGGAGTATCTGGAACAGAAGGCGGCGCGTCTGGAACGGGAGCAGTCCACGGAAGCCAAGCGGCAGAATTTCCTGCGCAATGAGTTAAAATGGTTGCGCCGTGGGGCACAGGCTCGCTCAACAAAGCAAAAGGCGCGCATTCAGCGCTATGAGGAAGTAAAATCCCAAAGTGTAAATATCGATAACAGCACGGTGGAAATCGGTTTGGCCGGCAGCCGTTTAGGGCGCACGGTTATTGAACTCGAGCATGTGCATTATGAAGTGGACGGGCGCGCGATTATCAAAGATTTTACCTATACGGTATTGCGCAACGACCGTGTTGGTATTCTGGGCTCTAATGGAACAGGTAAGACTACCTTACTGAATATCATTGCTGGACAGCTGGCTCCAACTTCTGGCACAGTGACCATTGGTCAGACGGTCAAAATCGGTTATTTTGCCCAGCGGGCGGTGGATATGGACGAGCGCCTGCGGGCCATCGAGTATGTGAAGGAAGCCGCGCATTTTATCACGCTGGCAGATGGCACGAGGATTTCGGCATCACAGCTCATGGAGCGGTTTTTATTCCCCGGTGATTTGCAGTGGACGCCGATTGGACGCCTGTCCGGCGGCGAGAAGCGGCGGCTTTATCTGCTCCGGGTATTGATGGAAGAACCAAATGTCTTGTTGCTCGACGAACCGACCAACGATTTGGATATTGAAACCATGGCGGTGCTCGAGAGTTTTATCGATGATTTCAATGGCGCTATCATCTTTGTATCCCATGACCGTTTCTTTGTGGACAGGCTGGCAAACAAAGTCTTTGCCTATGAAGCTGACGGCAATCTGCGCATGTATGCGGGCGGCTATTCCTATTACAAGGAAAGGCTGGCTGAGGAAAGCGCGCAGGCTGAAGCCATAGCAGAACCTGCCGTGAAGAAGCCGAAGGAAAAGCAGGCGGCCGAGGAAAAGACGGCGCCGCCTGCCAAGCGCAAGTTCACGTTCAAGGAGCAGAAGGAGTACGCGGAAATCGAAGGCATTATCGCCAGCAAGGAAGGGGAACTGAAGGTCGTGCAGCTGCAAATGGCGGAGAACGCCACGGACTTTGGCCGCTTGAATGAACTGGCCAAAGAAGAAGCACGCCTCACTGCGGAAGTGGAACAGCTCATGGAGCGCTGGGAATATCTCGAAGAAATTGCATTGGAACAGGAATAATGCAGAAAATGACTTGTCAATTTTTTGACAGGTCATTGTACTACGAAATTTTTGCGAGTCAAGCCGATAGGCGCAGAATCGCTTAGATTTCGTGTAAGGGCGTAGTGCAAAACATTGTTTTGCACGGAGTTTTCTTTACAGGGTGACAGTTATTGTGTATAATCTAATGTATTAACACTTTACGACACTAAAGGAGTAAGATATATGGAACAGCTCGTTCACACCTTCCTGCTGATGCTGGAAGGTACGGAAATCACGTTGGAAATATTTTTTGTCACCCTGATTTTATCCCTGCCTATTGGTATGCTGGCGGCATTGGGGCGCTTGTCCAGTCTGAAGATTATCAGCCGGATTGTCGAGTTTTATATCTGGATTATGCGCGGCACGCCGCTTATGCTGCAGCTGCTTTTTGTTTACTTTGCCCTGCCGATGATTGGTATCCGCCTGCCGGATATCGCGGCGGCCTTGCTCGCTTTTACGCTTAATTATGCCGCTTATTTTGCGGAGATTTTCCGTGCGGGTATTCAGGCCGTGCCCAAGGGGCAGTATGAAGCGGCTAAGACGCTCGGCATGAGCTATCCGCAGACCATGCGCCGCATCATTTTGCCGCAGGTTATCCGCATTGTGCTGCCGCCGGTCAGCAATGAAACCATCAATCTGGTCAAGGATACCTCGCTCGTTTATATCCTGGCCATGAATGATTTGCTGCGGGTGGCTCGTACCATCGTACAGCGGGAATTTGACATGACGCCGTTCCTGTTTGCGGCTATCTTTTATTTAGCGATGACTTTTGTCCTGACTTGGGGCTTTAAGAAATTGGAGGCATATTATGGCAAATACTAATACAGGCGAAGTCATGCTGAAGATGACAGATATTTACAAGGCTTATGATGAAGTGGAAGTCTTAAAGGGCATTGATATTGAAGTGCGCCGTGGCGAAGTGCTGGCCATTATCGGCCCGTCCGGTTCCGGCAAGAGCACCCTTTTGCGCTGCATCAATAAACTGGAAACCATTGATAAAGGCAGTATTGCCATCAAGGATAAATTTTTGGTGCAGACCAAAGACGGTGAAGCCGTTTATGCCAGCGGCAAAGAAGAACGCGAAATCCTGGCCTCCACGGGTATGGTGTTTCAGCAGTTCAATCTTTTCCCGCATATGACGGTATTGGAAAACTTACTGGAAGCGCCCATGCAGGTAAAGGGCTTGAAGCGCAGCGAAGTGGAACCCTATGCGCGGGAACTGTTGGAAAAGGTGGGACTGTCTGACAGAGCCGATTACTATCCCTCGCAGCTTTCTGGCGGTCAGCAGCAGCGTGTGGCGATTGCCAGAGCTTTGTGCATGAAGCCGGACATTATGCTCTTTGACGAGCCGACATCGGCCCTTGACCCGGAACTTACGGGAGAAGTGTTGAAAACCATGCGCGAACTGGCAGCCGAGCATATGACCATGGTCGTGGTGACCCATGAAATGGCCTTTGCCCGGGAGGCGGCCAGCCACGTTATCTTTATGGCGGATGGCAATATTGTCGAAGAGGGAGAACCTGCGGCTTTCTTTGGCGAGCCCAAGGAAGAACGTACCAAGGCATTCCTGCAGAATATGCTCTGAGGGACAAAGATAAACAATGACAAACGCGCAGAAATGTAGTACAATTATAAAATGCGTGAAACGCCATAAAGACTATGTTTTGTAGGTGATAAATGTGTCAAACCCCATGTTTGATGTTATACAGAGTGATTTGGATGTGCTGAATGAGGGACTGATCGGGGCAGTTTCCTCTCCAGTGGCGCTGGTTAACGAAGTGGGCACCCATCTCGTTACCGCCGGGGGCAAACGGATTCGCCCCGCTCTTTGCCTGTTGGCAGCCAGAGGCAGCAAAGAGTTTTCCTTGGAAAGAATTCTGCCCTTGGCTGAAGCATTGGAACTTATCCATACGGCTTCTTTGGTGCATGATGATGTGATTGACGAGGCGGATACCCGCCGGGGTGAACCCACGGCTAATGCCAAATGGGACAATCAGATTGCGATTTTGGGCGGGGACTATATCTTTGCCCGGGCATTCTCCCTGATTGCCGAAGGCGGTTATGGGGATTATGTCGCCAAGCGTCTCGCAGAGCTGGTGTGCAATCTCAGCGTGGGAGAAATCATTCAGGACCATACGGTGTATCAGGCCGTCAAGGACTTGGATAATTACTACGAGCGTATTCAAAAAAAGACGGCGGATTTTCTGGAAATCTGCTGTGAATTGGGCGGTCTGGTGGGCGGCCTGCCGGAAGAAGATACGAAAAAACTGGCGGAATACGGTCATTGCATTGGCATGGCGTTTCAGATTACGGATGATGTGCTGGATATTATGCAGACGTCTGAGCAGATTGGCAAGCCTGCGGGTAATGATATCCGTCAGGGCATTGTGACGCTGCCGGTTATCCATGCCCTCAATGAAAGTGCTGATGCAGAAGAACTGGCGGAGATTGTCACCAATCCCGAAATGACCGGGGAAATGGTGGAGCGTGCCTTGGAGATTGTCCGGATGACGGATGGCGTGGAAGTGGCCAAAGCAAAGGCTGACGAATATTTGGAACGGGCCCGTCAGGTCATTCCGGCGGATTTGCCTGCGGAAATTAAAGATGCTTTTGTACAGGTGGCAGATTTTATCGGCGACCGTGATTTTTAAGCGGAAATGATGAGAGGAGATTCACCATGTTTGGAATCGGTGTACCAGAACTTATCCTGATATTGATTGTGGGCCTCGTGGTCTTCGGCCCGGGAAAACTGCCGGAAATCGCCCGCTCACTGGGAAAAGGAATGCGCGAGTTTAAGAAAGCGACCAGTGCATTCTCACAGGCTATCAATGCACCGTTGGAGACTCCGGTACAGCAACAGGCCACGCAACAACAGCAACAAACACAGCAGCCGGTACAACAGCAGGCTGCCGTTCAGCCTGCCGAAAATACCGCTTCACAGGTGGCTACGACCCCGGATATAACGCCGGAGTCGGCACCTGCACCAAAACCTGCTTATGAAGCGCCGACGCAGGAATCCGTGCGCCAGCAGATTGCGGAGCAGGCGAAAAAGGACGCATAAATTGGTTTACATTTAAGTATAAATAAGCCCGCGGGACTGGTAATAATCACCAGTCCCGCGGGCTTATTGCATAGATTAAATTGCAGTTTGCTAGTACGTGCTGAAATTTTTTGTTACAGCTCAGTTTGGGCGGAGGTGGTAATACTTTTCGCCGTTGCACTAAATGACCCACAAGGAAATTTATTGGACTTTTAGTAACCTGCGCCGGGCAGGCCGGCGGCGCGTATGTTCAGCTCAATTTTTAGGAACTCTTGTTTGTGGGCCAGTCCTCACTACGTTCGGACAGTCGTTCCACGGCGAAAAGCATCACCACCTCCGCCCTAAGTGATGTCCGTATAAAACGTAATTTTTGTGGAAACAAGCAGCAAGCACATCGATGTTCTTGTAACGGGAGCAACGAATTCGTGGCAATAGCCTAAGCCGCAACTTGGGGCGAACGGGGGAGTGATTTTTCTGTAGGGAGCGATTGCCTGAACGCAGTGAAGGCCGGCCCCTGGAGGAACTTGCTAAGTAAATACGCTGAAAGCAGCGCCGTTGGCTTGCCCGGCGCAGGCACCTGGACGGCTATTTGAGGCGAGGGGGTCGTTTAGCGGAAAACAGAAAAATTACTCCCCCGTTCACCCCTGACTACGCATGAACAGAATATCATTAGCACGAACTAACCAATAAACTGCAATTTGCTAACGCTTTTTCATATTTTTTTCAAAAAAGGTGTTGACAGGAGCTTCTGACTCGTGTAATATAATACAAGTCGCTGACAGACACGGCAACGAAACAGTTCAGCAAGCCTTGATTGGCAGGCCGCTGTGAGGAACCGAAAAGCTTCGAAAAAACTTCAAAAAAGTTCTTGACAAGCTAAGCTGAATGCGATAAGATAAATGAGTCGCTTGAAGCGAGAGCCGATAACGACAAAACAGATTGTTCTTTGAAAACTAAACAATGCAAATAATCATGCAACATGATTAAAGCCAGATGTTTGAGAAGTGAAAACTTCTTATTAAAACATCGATTGGTATGAACAACATAGCAATCGGCAATTTCTTTAATAGATAATTGAGAGCTTGATTAAGTTCTTCATAAATTTTATGGAGAGTTTGATCCTGGCTCAGGACGAACGCTGGCGGCGTGCTTAACACATGCAAGTCGAACGAGACGATTTTAAGCTTGCTTAGAAAAGTC
>NZ_JNJF01000012.1:42070-140663 GCF_000701565.1 Selenomonas sp. FC4001
GGGCGGAGGTGGTAATACTTTTCGCCGTTGCACTGAATGACCCACAAGTAAATGTATGGGCTTTTTAGTTACCTGCGCCGGGCAAGACCGGCGGCGCGTATGTTCAGCCCAGTGTTTAGCCTGTGCCGTTTGTGGGCCAGTCCTCACTACGTTCGGACAGTCGTTCCACGGCGAAAAGCATCACCACCTCCGCCCTAAGTGATGTCCGTACCAACTGTCATTTCGTGATGACAAGGAGCAAGTACATCGATGTTCTTGTAACGGGAGCAACGAGTTCGTGGCAATAGCATAGACCGTATCTTGGGGCAGACGGGGTGCGAATTTTCTGTAGGGAGCGACTGCCTGAACGCAGTGAAGGCCGGCCCCATGTAGGAGAAAACTAAGCAAATACGCTGAAAGCAGCGCCGTTGGCCTGCCCGGCGCGAGTAAATGGACAGCTATTTTTCCGAGGGGGTCGTTTAGCGGAAAACAGAAAATTCACACCCCGTTCGCCCCTGACAACGTATGAACTAGATACCTTTAGCACGAACTGAACTCCCCACAAACTGCATTTTATAAAAGCCCGCTGACACGTTTCGTCAGCGGGCTCTTTGGCCGTTAGGTGGATAACTCTGTGCGCGATTAGAATGCCGGCACAACTGCACCTTTGTACTTATCGGTGATGAAGTCTTTAACTTCTTTGCTCTTGAGCACCTTAATCAGCGCCTGAATCTCCGGACGTTTTTCATCCCCTTCGCGAACTGCGATGATATTCACATAAGGAGAAGTACTGTCCTCCATGAAGAGGGCATCTTTGGTGGGCACGAGGTTAATCTGCATTGCATAGTTGGTGTTGATCACCGCAGCATCCACATCATCGAGCGTACGCGGAACCTGCGCAGCTTCTACTTCCTGGAACTTGAAGTTATGCGGATTGCCTGTTACATCCTGCACCGTAGCCTTTTCCTTCACACCGTCTTTCAGCGTGATAAGACCAGCCTTCTGCAAAAGCAACAGGGCACGGCCGCCGTTGGTCGGGTCATTCGGGATGGCAATAGCAGCACCATCTTTGAGTTCCTTCAGGTCTTTAACCTTCTTGGAGTATACCCCCATGGGCTCGATATGCACGCCGAACGCATTTTTCAGCTTGACTTCCTTATGTTCTTCCATGAAGTTCACCAGATACGGTTCATGCTGGAAGAAGTTGGCGTCCAATTCCTTGTCATTGAGTGCCAGATTCGGCTGTACATAATCGTTGAATTCCACGATTTCCAGCTTGATGCCCTCTTTCTCCAACAGAGGTTTTACAACTTCCAAAATCTCTGCATGCGGAACAGCCGTTGCGCCGACCTTCAAGGTCTTGCTGTCCGTCTTGGCTGCCTGTTCACTGCCGCAGCCGGCAAAGGCCATCGCCGCAATCAGCAGTGTACCGATAAGTGCTAAAACTTTTTTCATAGAGGTACCTCCCTTATAAATAAATGCTTATTTTTTATCCAAGCGCTTGGCGATGGTGTTGCCTACAAACTGTACCGCCTGCACGAGAACAATCAGAATGACAACCGTGGCAATCATTACTTCCGGACGGAAACGCTGATAGCCGTAACGGATAGCCAAATCACCCAGGCCGCCGCCGCCGATAGCGCCTGCCATCGCCGACTCACCGACAAGGCTGATAACCACCGTTGTCAGCTGCGCCACAATGCTGGGCATGGATTCCGGCAGCAGCACACGGCTGATAATCTGCATGGGCGTAGCCCCCATGGACAATGCCGCCTCAATCAGGCCATAAGGCACTTCCTTGAGGCTGGTTTCCACCTGTCGCCCGATAAAGGGAATGGAGGCGATAACCAGCGGCACCATCGCCGCCGTCGTACCGATAGCCGAGCCGACCAACAAGCGGGTCAGCGGGATAATGGCCACCATCAAAATGATGAACGGAATGGAGCGAATGGCGTTGACCACCGTACCGATTACCTTGTTGAGCATCGGCGACTCCAAAATCTGTCCCTTATCCGTAGCATAGAGCAGCACGCCCAAAGGGATACCCAAAGCTGAGGCGATGGCCATGGAAACGGCTACCATGTAGACGGTTTCGCCCAAAGCCTTAGTCAGAAGTGGAATCATGTCGTTTGACATAACCAATCACCTCCTCTTTCAGCTCACGGGTTTTGAAATAGTCAAGGGCTGCCTGCACCTGTGCAGTCTCCCCCTTGAGTCCGATAATCATGCGGCCAAAAGGCGTGTACTTGATATGGTCAAGATTGCCGAACAGCAGCGTGGTTTCCACTTCCGGGAATTTGCGAATCATATCGGCAATCACCGGGTCATCTGCCGACTCGCCGATAAAGGTCAGCCGGAGCAGCAGGTACGCATCTTCCGCCGGTTCCTGACTGATATTGCCGCCACGGAAAGCCGCGGGCAGTTCATTGCTCAGCAGAACGCTGATAAATTCCTTGGTGATGGGCTGCTGGGGATTGGTGAATACTTCAAGCACCGTTCCCTGCTCGGCAATAACGCCCTTATCGATAACAGCCACCTTATCGCAGATATCCTTGATGACCTGCATTTCATGGGTGATGACCACCACGGTGAGCTGCAGCTTCTTGTTGATATCGCGAATCAGCTCCAGGATTGCCTTGGTGGTCTGCGGGTCAAGGGCACTCGTAGCCTCGTCACAGAGCAGCACCTTCGGCTCACTGGCCAGCGCCCTTGCAATACCGACGCGCTGTTTCTGCCCGCCGGAAAGCTGTGAAGGGTACTGCCCCGCTTTTGTCTCCAAGCCAACCAGCTTCAAGAGCGGTTCAACCTTTTCCTTGATTTCACTGTCGGATTTACCCGCCAGTTTCAGCGGAAAGGCGATATTTTCATAAACCGTAGCCGAGGACAAGAGGTTAAAATGCTGGAATATCATGCCGATATCCTTGCGCGCCTCCCGCAGCTCACTGTCGCTAAGCGCCGTCATATCCCTGCCATCAACGATAACCTTGCCGCCCGTGGGCCGCTCCAACATATTGATGCATCGCACAAGCGTCGATTTACCAGCCCCCGACAGACCAATAATGCCAAAAATCTCGCCCTTGGCGATTTCCAAATCAATGCCCTTTAGCGCCGGTACCGGCCCTGCCGGACTGGCATAAGTTTTCTCTACTTTCGAAAACTTAATCACAGGCATTCACTCCCATCTTAACAAAGTAACAAGCTCAATTGCAGCTTATTATACACCATTTACCTACTAAAGAACAAGGCGTAATATCCGTTCACAAAAATAACGAGCACGATAAGCGGCAGAATGTAGGTTACATAGAACCGAATCCACTTCGGGAAAGCCATACCGCGGCCGGTATCCGCTTCCTTGATGAAGTTATCCCAGCCCCAGCCATAACGGCTGGTACAGAACGCCATATACACCAAACTGCCCAAAGGCAGGATATTGTTGGAAACCAAAAAGTCTTCCAAATCCAGCACGCCGGAGCCTTTGCCCAAGGGCTGAATCCAGCTCCACTCGTTAAAGCCCAGTACGCAGGGCAGAGAGAGCAAGATAACGAGGGGAATGCCTGCGCAGATAATCTTGCGCCTGTCGATATGCAGCAAATCAAAGAAGCAGACAACCAGATTTTCAAATACCGCAATAACCGTTGACATCGCCGCAAAGGTCATAAAGAGGAAGAACAAAGTTCCCCACATGCGCCCAAACGGCATGGCGTTAAATACATTCGGCAGGGTCACGAACAAGAGATTTGGCCCACTCGACGGACTTACCCCATAGCTGAAGCAGGCCGGGAAAATAATCAAACCGGCCATAATGGCCACGAACGTGTCGAGAATAATAATCCAGACCGCTTCACCCGTAAGGCGCTTGCTCTTGCCGATATAAGAACCAAACACAGCCAAGGATCCCATACCAATGGACAGCGTAAAGAACGCCTGTCCCATAGCAGCAAAGATAACTTCCTTTAAGCCATGTTCCATCAGACGGCCAAAGTCCGGATAGAGATAATACTTGAACCCTTCACCTGCGCCCGGCAGCAGTACCGAGTTAATGCCCAAAATCACCATGAGCACCAGCAGGCAGGTCATCATAAACTTCGTGATGCGCTCAACACCGGCTTCCACACCGAGATAGCAAACACCGCCGCACAGTGCGACAATGGCTGTCATATAGCCCCCCATAGTCACAGGGTCCTGCAGCAAATTACCAAAAACAGCACCTATGCCTGCGGCATCCAAACCGTCAAAAGCCCCAGTCGCCGTTTTATAAAGATAATAAAGCATCCAGCCGGCCACGGTAGTATAGAACATCATCAGAATCATATTACCGCCAATGGCCGTATACTTATGCCAGTGCCACTTGGTTCCTTTCGGCTCCAGCACGTCAAAGGACATCGCCGCACTGCGGATACTGGCACGCCCTACCGCAAACTCCGCCACCATAATCGGCAGCCCCAAGATAGCCAAAAACAGCAGATAAATCAGCACAAAGGACGCACCGCCATACTGACCGGTAATATAGGGGAAACGCCACACATTACCTAAACCAATAGCGCACCCCGCCGATACGAGAATAAACCCTAAACGGGTGGAAAATCCACTTCTTTCCAACAAATACACCTTCTTACAAAAAAATTTCGCTCCTTGCGATAAAAATAGATAAATACACCTATCTATCTTACCGCAAAGAGCGAATTTTGTCCAGCTACAAGCGACACAATATTACAGAAATCTGTACAAGTGTTACTATATTTATTTGCTTAGCGAATAACCTCTACGCCGCCCATGTAGGGAACCAGCGCCTTCGGTACGATAACCGAGCCATCTTCCTGCTGATAGTTTTCCAGAATTGCGGCAACCGTACGGCCAACAGCCAGACCAGAACCATTCAGCGTGTGCACAAATTCCGGCTTAGACTTTGCATCGCGGCGGAATTTGATATTGGCACGGCGTGCCTGATAATCCAGACAGTTCGAGCAGGAAGAAATTTCACGGTACTTGCCCTGCGACGGGAACCAAACTTCGATATCATAGGTCTTGGCAGACGTAAAGCTCATATCGCCCGTGCAAAGCTGTACCACATGATACGGCAGTTCCAGAATGCGCAGAACATCTTCGGCAGCATCCACCATGGATTCGAGTTCGTCCCAGCTCGTTTCCGGCTTAACGAACTTAATCAGCTCGACCTTGTTGAACTGATGCTGGCGGATAAGGCCGCGAGTGTCGCGGCCGGCGCTGCCTGCTTCAGCACGGAAGCAGGCCGTGTAAGCGCTGTAGTATTCCGGCAGCTTGTCGCCATCGAGAATTTCATCGCGATGGTAGTTCGTGGTCGGCACTTCAGCCGTCGGCACCAGATAATAGTCCATGCCTTCCAGCTTGAACATATCTTCGGCAAACTTTGGCAACTGGCCCGTGCCCGTCATGCTGTCCTTGTTGGCAATATAAGGCGCCAGCATTTCCGTATAGCCATGTTTCGTAGCATGTAGATCCATCATAAAGTTGATGCAAGCACGTTCCAGGCGGGCACCTAAGCCCTTATAGAACATAAAGCGGGCACCGGTAACCTTGGCGGCACGGTCAGCATCGAGGATATCCAAATCCGCACCGATATCCCAGTGAGCCTTCGGCTCAAAGGAGAACTCTTTCGGCGTGCCCCATTTGCGCACTTCCGGATTTTCCGTATCATCCTTGCCGATGGGCACATCAGCCTTCGGCATGTTCGGAATATGCAGCAGGATATCCCGCAGCTTCTCCTCAACATCCTTGAGCTGAGCATCCAAAGCGGAAATCTTCTCGCCTACGGCACGCATCTCCGCAATCTTGTCATCAGCGTTCTCCTTGTTCTTCTTCATCTGGCTGATGACCTTGGAAACCTCATTGCGCTCCGCCTTCAACGTCTCCGTCTGCTGCAACAAGCTGCGGCGCTCCTGCTCCAACGAAGAAAAATCATCCAGATTCAACGGATTGCAACGATTCTTCAGCATCTGCTTCACTTCATCCAGATGCTCACGGACAAATTTAATGTCTAACACTACACTCACTCTCCATATCACATAGCCCTAAGGCTTATTTCTCCTTACCACTAATGCATTTCATCTCGAACAATATTATACCGCAAAAGCAAAAAAATGCCAATCACCGTTACGCATAGATATCCTATTGCCCATAAACAAAAAGCTAAAGAAAGACTTCTTTCTCCCCCCAAAAATCTTTACCTTTTTTAGCGAAAAAGAAGTTTTTCATGGATTATTCGACTACTTAAGTCGTAAAATTATATTTCTCAACATTTAAGTACAATTATTCTTTTCTAATCTTCCCCAACAATTCAGCTGTCTTTTCAATCATCAGTGCCTCATCATTCCGAGATTCTACATTTAATCGAAGCATCGGTTCCGTATTTGATTTGCGCAAATTAAAACGCCAATCAGGAAAAGCCACAGATAAACCATCTAATTGCGTAAGGATTCCCTTACTACCGTATTCGCTCGCGATATGTTTTAACATTTTATCTGTATCGTTAACCTTACTGTTGATTTCACCAGAGCAAGGGTAAAGATGTATCCGTTTCGCCATTAAGTCTGATAATGTTTTGCTATTATCTTGAGACAACAATTCCAAAACCAATAACCACGGAATCATGCCACTGTCACAATAAAAGAAATCTCGAAAATAATGATGCGCACTCATTTCTCCACCATAAATAGCATCTTCCTCACGCATCTTTTCCTTGATAAAGGCATGACCGCTTTTAGACAATACTGACACTCCGCCATTTTCTCTGACAATTTCTTCGGTATTCCATATCAATCGTGCGTCATGAACAATCTTTGCTCCAGGATTTTTTTTCAGGAAAGCTTTTGCCAAAAAACCAACCATATAATATCCCTCAATAAAAGCGCCCTGCTCATCAAACATGAAGCAGCGGTCAAAGTCACCATCCCAGGCTACACCGGCATCAGCACCTGACTCTCGTACAGCCTTAGACGTAGCCTCACGATTCTCCGGCAAAAGCGGATTCGGTACGCCATTGGGGAAACTGCCGTCCGGCGGATGATGTACTTTCACCAGTTCAAATGGCAGATATTTTTCCATCACATCGAGAATCGGACCGGCTGCGCCATTGCCGGCATTAACCACTACCTTGAGCGGCTTCAGCTTTGTAACATCCACATAGGACAGAATATGCTGCACATAATCCTCGGCAAGATTCAGCGCTTCGACCTTGCCCTTAGTTTCTGCCATAGGCGGCAGTTCACCATCGGCAACCTGCGCTTCCAGCTCCCGCAGCCCTGTATCACCAGAAATCGGCCTTGCCTCCTGGCGTACAAATTTCATGCCGTTATATTCCTTAGGATTGTGGCTGGCTGTAATCATCACGCCGCCATCGAGTTTCAAGTGAGCGGTAGCGAAATAAATCATCTCCGTGCCGCACTGTCCAATATCGATAACATCACAGCCCGATTCCACCAAGCCTTTCATCAAAGCTTTTTTTATTGCCGGCCCAGATAAGCGGATGTCGTTACCGACAACCACTTTCTTTGCCGCAAACAGCGCAGGGAAAAATCTACCAATTCGATAAGCTATTTCTTCATTGATTGTTTTGGGGTAAATGCCCCGAATATCATAGGCCCCAAAGGCCTCTGTGCAATAACGCATAAATTTAGTAACATCCTTTATCGTTCTGCCCGCATAGGATTGTTTAAGAAATCCTCATAGGCAAGTTTAATACCATCTTTTAATTCCGTTTTATAGGTCCAGCCAAGTTTTTCCGCCTTGGACACATCGAGAAGCTTGCGCGGGGTGCCATTCGGTTTGCTGGTATCCCACGCAATTTCGCCTTCATAGCCGATGACTTCAGCCACCAGTTCCGTCAGTTCCTTAATGGTCAGCTCCTTGCCCGTGCCGGCATTGACCGTTTCATCGCCACTGTAATTGTTCATCAGGAACACGCAGAGATTAGCCAAATCATCTACATAGAGGAACTCTCTGAGCGGCGAACCGTCACCCCAGCAGGTGACTTTCGAAAGTCCCTGTTCCTTAGCCTCGTGGAAGCGGCGGATAAGTGCCGGCAGTACATGGCTATGGGTCGGATGGTAGTTGTCATTCGGCCCATAAAGATTGGTCGGCATTACGGAAATATAATCCGTACCATACTGCTTGTTGAGGAATTCACAGTATTTCAGCCCGGAAATCTTCGCGAGTGCATAGGCTTCATTGGTCTTTTCCAGTTCCGAAGTCAAAAGACAGGATTCCTTCATCGGCTGCGGTGCCATGCGCGGATAAATACAGCTGGAACCTAAGAATTCCAGTTTCTTGCAGCCGTTCTGCCATGCCGCATGAATGACATTCATTTCGAGCATCATATTGTCATACATAAAATCTGCCAATGCTTCACTGTTGGCTACAATACCGCCAACTTTGGCAGCCGCCAAAAATACATATTCCGGCATTTCCTGCTCAAAGAACGCATTTACAGCCACTTGGTCGATTAAGTCCAGTTCCTTATGCGTACGGGTGATGATATTCGTGTAGCCCTGACGTTTCAATTCCCGTACGATAGCCGAGCCAACCATACCTCTATGGCCTGCCACATAGATTTTTGCATTTTTTTCCATTTTCTTCCTCCTGCCGCGATAGAAAATACACTATCCGGCAGAAGAAAGTTTTTATTTATGCAAAAACTCGTGAATGGTTTCAATAATAACGTCAAGTTCCTTGGTTGTCATACCGTGATGACAACCAACATAAAAACCATTATGGTCAATCCACTCTGCTACCGGATAATCTTTTTCGATATCGCCGAATATCTCTTGATAAATCGGCTGATTTAAAAGCGGCAGCATGGGTCTGGTTTCGATATTGTGTGCTTCGAGGAAATGGGTCAGCGCTTCACGGGTGAAATCTGCTTCTTTTTTCACCACAATGGGATACATCATGTAAGAATGTTCCACATAGTCAGGCGCACTGGGCAGCTGCAATACATCCTGTGTATCCTGCAGTTTATCCGTCAGGTAGGCTGCATTTTTCTTGCGATTGCCCATGATGATGTCCTTATTTTCCAACTGGTCAAAGCCAATAGCGCCTTCCAACTCACCAATGCGATAGCTGTACCCCATTCGCACCATCATAAAGCGCTTATCCATCTGTGTTTTCATTCGCAAAGGACATACTTTTCGCGGGTCAGAAGCCAGACACACCTCACAGGTGCAGGCACGTCCATGAGCGATAAGGGAGCGGGAAATCTCTGCCATCTGCTGATTATTGGTCGTGATTACACCGCCTACACCTGTCGTAATGGTATGCGCCACATAGGTACTAAAGGCGGCAATATTACCAAAGCTGCCGATTTTCTTGCCTTTATAGGTTGCAAAATGAGCCTCGGCGCAGTCCTCCATCACCCACAGTTTATGCTTTTTGGCAATATCCATAATCGGATCCATATCGCAGGGCTGTCCAAAGGTGTGCACAGGAATAATCCCCACGGTATTTTCCGTGATTTTTTCCTCGATTTTCGCTGGATCCATATTATACGTTACCGGATCCACATCCACAAACACCGGTTTTAGACCGGCATGCATAACCGCATTTGATGTAGCGATAAATGTTATCGCCGGAACTAAGACCTCAGTGTCCCCCCCGCGGACACCCATACATTTCTTTCATTACTTCTATGCCGACATGCAAAGCCGATGTTCCGCTGTTGCAAGCAATACCATATTTTTGGTCGTGCATAGCCGCGAATTGCTTTTCAAACTTATGCACCATCTTCCCCTGCGATAAGCGGCTTTCATTCAACGCTTCATTGACATACTTCTTCTCAATATCGCTTACATAGGCGTAACCTACACCAATCTTCTCCATTTTACAGCTCTCCTTTATCGCTCCGTTTGTAAATAAAATTCAAAAGTCTTTTGCAGACCTTCAGTCAGGCTAATCTTTGACTGCCAGCCAAAGGCCTTAAGATTTGTAACATAGGTCAGCTTTCGCTTTATACCTTCCGGTTTTTCTGTGTTATGCGTAAACTTCCCTGTATACCCAACGATTTTTGCTATGGCTTCATAATATTCATCCACAGTATAATCATGTCCTAGACCAACATTCAAATATGTGGGCAGTTTTTCAAAATGATCGATGCTATATGCAATGCAATCTGCTAACTCCCCACTGTACATGAATTCTCTGCGCGCCTTGCCTGTACCCCAAATTTCCACAGTATCCAAACCGTTTTTCTTGGCCATGTATAACTTATGAATTACCGCAGGAATCATATGTGCATTTTCGGTACGGAACTTGTCCCAACGCCCATATAGATTACAGGGAATTAGCATCTTATACCGAAACTCCGGATGCTGCCGGGATATATAATCACATAACCGCGCACACATCACCTTTGCCAAAGCATAGCCTTCATTGGTCGGTTCAAGTTCACCTTTGAGTACCATATCCTCTGTCAATGGCCTTTCGCTGTTTCAGGGATACATACAGGAACTGCCTAAATTGATAAATTTCTTTACCCCTGTCTCAAAAGCACCGTAAATGATATTGCGCCCCATATCCATATTAGTCAGCAAAAATTCCATCGGTGCTTTACAATTGGCCGCAATACCGCCCACCTTACCTGCCGCATGGATTATTAAGTCAGGCTGTTCTTTCGCAAGATATGACTTAACCTTGCCGTAGTCAAGCAATTCTAACTCCCCATGAGAAGGCGTTAATAGCTTGTGAACTTGCATAGCAGGATTTTCCACTATGCTATGTCCCACTAAACCATTAGCACCGGTTATAAGTATTTTCATACAATAACTTCCCTCCTGTCGAAGCATGTTTTAACACAATAGAAACGATATACGAAGCAATAATAACTATACAATATTTACTAAAAAAATATAAATCTCCCAATATAAATTGTAATCCTACCAGCCACTGATTGAATAATAAAATTATCATGAAATGAGTCAGATATATCTCGTAAGATAATTTACCAAATTTTGCTAAAAATTTATTATTACCCCATGAAACACCTGGCTCTAAGTTAACCAATATCACTACAAACGCAAAAAGACCATATAATAAATCATGCTTACTACGAATAATGTTAAATGTGGTTAATAAAAACAAAGTGATTGCCAGCAATATCAACATTCTTCTTTTCATCATTGAATCTATAAATTTATCATTAATCCTAGCCAACTTAAATTCGCTTAATAGTACGCCAGCAGCAAAGAATACGCCTTGAGAAAATGGATTAAATTTTGAAAGAAAAATTTCGTATAAATACCAATCTGGTAAATCTTTAGGGAGAAAGTATATCAGCATATGGTGGAATTTATATAATAAAGTTGCTAAAATAAACAACCATATACTTTTTCTTATTCCCACAAATCTATTTCCTAAAGCAGCAACAAACACATAATAAACTACTAATAATCCTAGATACCACTCCACTCCAATAATACTGTTAATATAATGTGGTATCAATGCAAATGTAAATGTGATATGCGCTAAAAAATTTAACAATGAAACACCGTTTTCTTCGCCAAGATAATATGGTATGCCATCAAACACTAAGGTATAAAATAGGCACGCAATATAAAAACCAGGGATTAACCTACATAGTTTTCGCTTTAACCACGCAGATATAGCCATATCTCCATGTTGAATGTGCCTATGATATGACTTCATAGTTAGATATCCACTTATTACAAAAAATATTTGTACTCCATACATCCCGTTATTCGTATATTGCTTTATCGGCGAATCAACTTCTCCTATGCCTATATGAACAGCAATAACCATCAATATAGCTAAGCCCTTAAGTGAGTCTATCCAAAGATATTGTCTGTCTGTCTGTCTGTCTGTCTGTCTGTCTGTCAAGAGCATGTTTTCATTCTTCCTTTTTTTCAAGCCTAAAATTATTCCCACTTAATTTTATCCGCTTTGGAAATCGCTGCCCCCATCTGAACCTCGATAATGGTCATGCGGGTATCTGCCATGATTTTATGCTTGCAACCAACGGGCAGTTCAATAATATCTCCTGTCTTAACTGCCCGCTCCTTATCATCAAGCAAAACCTTGCCTTCGCCGCTGACGATATTCCAAATTTCACGGCGATGGGTATGGCTATGATAATTCATGCCATGTCCCGCATTTAACGTAACCTTGATGGTCAGGCTGTCATCTTCCACATCAATAATCTGGAACCTGCCCCAGGATTTTTCCGCAAACATAATCTGTTGCGTAAGATTTTCCACATAGGGCTTGATATGGCTGGATGCATCTTTATCGGCTACAAGGACTCCCTCAGGACTGGCAGCTACCACGAGATTTTTCGCTCCCATCACAAGGATAGGCACATCCATTTCATTGACCACATGGGTATCGACACAGTTATCATCCATGGTCACGTCACCAATGGATGGCGTATGCATGATTTCCGTCAGCGTATTCCACGTGCCTAAGTCTTTCCATTCGCCGGCATAACGCAGAACGCCTATGCTCTGCTCTTTTTCTACCACAGCATAGTCAAAGCTGATTTTGGTCAGATTGCTGTAATTTGCATACAAATCTTCATATCCCTTGAAGGCCAAAAGCTCATGGGCTTTTTCCAGTACATAGCCCAGACGATAGGCAAATACGCCACTGTTCCACAGGGCACCTTTTTCAATATACTCCGCCGCCTTGACTTCCGTTGGTTTCTCCTTAAATGAAGCCACCTTGCTGATTTCGTCCTTGGACATTGGCATAATATAGCCGTATTTTTCACTCGGATAAGTTGGCTCAATGCCCATCAGCATCAAATCCGCCATTCCCTTGGTCGCAAGTTCGGTCAATCGCTCAACAGATTTGTAATAAGCGGTTGACACATAGGGGTCAACGGGACAAACCGCCACCGCTTCATCCAGTCCCACGCCTTTTACATCGTGCAAATAGGCACTAACGAGCACAATGGCGGGAAACGTATCCCGGCGGCAGGGTTCCACGGAAATATCCACCTGATCGCCCAGCTGATTTTTCAGCGTAGATACCTGCGATTTGGACGTAGCTATCGTAATGTCAGCTGTTTGATTCACCTTGCGAATCTGGCGGAACACACGCTGCGCCATAGAGATATATTCGCCGTCAACCTGCGGAAACAGGGGGATAAACTGCTTCGAGCGAATATCATTTGACAGCGGCCACAGACGCTTGCCGGAACCACCGGACAATAATACAATATGCAGGTTTTCCATCACTTTACAATGCCCTTTTCCAAGAACTCCGCTAGATTAACATATTCCTTTAAGCGTTCAGCCGCAACCTTCTCCATATCATGCTTGACCATGATTTCCACCAACTGTTCAAAGGTGGTCTTTGTCGGATTCCAGCCAAGTTCTTTCTTGGCTTTCGTCGGGTCGCCCCACAGATTTACTACATCGGTCGGACGATAAAAGTCCGGGCTGACCTCAACTACTACCTTGCCCGTAGCCTTGTCGATACCCTTTTCCTCCAGGCCTTCACCTGTGAATTCCAGTTCAATCCCAGCATGATGGAATGCCAGCTGACAGAATTCACGCACGGAATGCTGCACGCCCGTAGCAATGACAAAATCCTCCGGCTTGTCATGCTGGAGAATCAGCCACATGCACTCCACATAATCTTTGGCATAACCCCAGTCACGCAGACTGTCGAGATTGCCGAGGTACAATTTCTCCTGTTTGCCCTGCGCAATACGGGCAGCGGCCAGCGTAATCTTACGCGTTACAAAAGTCTCCCCGCGGCGTTCCGACTCATGGTTAAAGAGAATACCCGAGCAAGCGAACATATTATAGGCTTCACGATACTCCTTTGTAATCCAGAAACCATACTGCTTAGCAACCGCATACGGCGAATACGGATGGAACGGTGTATTCTCGTTCTGCGGAACTTCTTCCACCTTGCCATAAAGCTCCGATGTGGACGCCTGATAAATACGGCAGGTATCCTTGAGTCCGCTAAGTCGAACCGCTTCCAGTATACGCAACACCCCCGTAGCATCCACATCTGCAGTGAACTCCGGTGCATCAAAAGAAACCTGCACATGGCTCTGTGCCGCTAAATTATATAATTCATCAGGACGTACTGTGCTGATAACAGCCATCAGTCCCAGGGAATCGCCCATATCACCATAATGCAGATGAAAATTCGGCTTTCCTTCCAGATGAGCAATGCGCTCACGATAATCCACAGACGAGCGACGGATAATGCCGTGCACCTCATATCCCTTTTCTAGCAGGAATTCCGCCAAATAAGAACCATCCTGACCGGTAACACCGGTAATTAAAGCTTTCTTCATTATTTATGTCTCCTTCAGCCTAATCATATGAACATATATACCTAACCAGCAGCTGCCTATGCACATCCACATAAATTTCATGTCCCCGATTGGATCCTAGTTTTATAAATACACTTCTCTATCCATATGCTCACAACACAAATACTATCTAGAAAGGCACCACGACACTATCTCCCTCTCCGGATATCCGGATAGTAAATTCGTCCCATACTATTCTTTTTACTGTAGCCACCAATAAAATCTCTTTCATTATAAAATCCCCGCTACAAACTCACACCACTTCTATACATTTTGATAAATATTTTCCACAATTTAAGCTGCCTTAATCATTTATTTAACTCCCTAACAATTAATATTGCAATACAACCAAAAGACACTAATCAATAATTCCCATTCTTTTTTTGACATCCCACAAAAAGTTGCAATCCCCATTTGGATAAATTGTAATTTTTTTCTTTTCCCCTTTCACCTCAGCTCTACTCAGCTCATCCATTATGTTGGCTAATTCCGGGAAAACATTATACTTATCCAAAACCAATTTCTTCCCTTTTAATATATCCGCACGGTATTTTTCATAATAATTTCCTTCTATTACTTTTTTTATAATATCCGCTGCCAATTGCGGCTGTTCTATATCTATAACAGTCAAGCTGTCACTTGGATAGTATTCATCCACATTAGGACATCCCCAATATATTGGATATGCCTCCGATAAATATGCATCCGTCAATTTCTCCGTTATATAATCACGCACCTGACAATTTTCCAAGGCTACATGATATTTATAAGGTGCGATAACCTCCCACTTATCTTCAAAATCTCTAATCCCTCTACCAAAAACATCAATATTATCTTTGAATTCCTCCTTTAAAAATCCAACAAACTGCTGACGCTTTCGATGACCTTCTGTAAAATTCTTGTCCGAACTAATCACCGATATCAATTTTGTTTTCTTTACTTCCCCAAAATTACGCATCAATTCATCATAATCTTTACTTTGAACATCTGCCATTTTCCCATCTATAAATCTTGCACCAATCATCCAAGGCAATATTGTTTTTCTAATTACTTTTAAGACATCGTACTCAACACTCTGTGTTGTTATCAATCCGCCAAACTGTTCGACAAATCGCCTCTTGTAAACACATATATCTTCCGGCTCTCCACAAATAAAGAAAACATTCTTAGGATTACATATCCCCTTTATTGGTTTTTCAATATCGTACAACACAAACCAATAATCACATTCTTCGGTATTGTCATTAATAAAAAATTTATACTCGCCCCATTCAGCCATCCTGTTCGGTGTTTGTTTTTCCAAGGGCCAATTATTCCCCATAGAAATTTTAATATTCTTCATTTTTCTACCTATTGTTATATCTTAAAATTCACAGTCAAGCAAACTCAGCCATCTTTTTCTCTAGCGACCTTATAATAATTTTTGCTTCATTGGGCGGATACTCCCACCACTTTGAGTCAAGAATAATCTTTATCTTAACTTCTGGAAATCTCATCTTTATAAACTTTGCCGGCACACCACCATATACCGCAAATGGTGGAACATCTTTAGTTACTACCGCACCAGCAGCAATTATCGCACCATTTCCAATCTTAACCCCCCCCAATATGATTGATCTCGTTCCAATCCATACATCATCGCCTATAACTACATTTTTTCTAGTCAAAACATCCCATGGTTCTTCATAAAACATCGCACTTGTCGATACCGCGTCTATCAAATGTTCTCCCGGGCTAATACACACATCCTCGCCGACACTACAATACCGTCCTATTTCTGCTTTTGTAATCTTGGTATTATCTCCAATAAAAGTATATTCTCCTATGGAAATATCGCCTTCTTCAACATGCCCATATAAATGTACATTTCCTCCCCAGTCAACATTTTTGAACATTGATTTCTTTTCATCTTTTTTAAACAGACTTTTGAAAAACATCCCTTATCCTCCAAGGAGTAATCACACTTTCACTTTGCACCACGATTCAGGCAATATTTGATTCTTATTCATTTTTTCTTCATTAAACCACAAAGCAGGTGTATATATAATTTTCGATGAATTTTCATTTAACCATGCTCCCCACCAACTAAAAGTACTATTAGCAATTATATTATGTTGGCATTTGCTCATTAAATACATATCCATATATCCATGATTTTCATCATTACAATCTACGTAGAACATTTCTTGATCTGTATGTATGTTTTTTCTCACCCAATCCATATCATTTGAGAAAACAAATATTGTGATTTTACCAAGTTTATCTTGCAATTCAGCCAAACACTCTTGATAGTAGGCAATTGGAATCTCTTTGTATATACTTTTATTAGCTGCAACCGTCACATAATCACCACGACGCACATGCAAAGCTACAGAATTGTCGCTTTTTTCAATCCTTTTCTTCCACATGCTATTTTTTTCATCAAGTTTCTGTGCCAAAGAAAAATCATTACGTATAACATCTGCTACATCGATGAAATATTTTTCCGACTGCCAACACCCTTGCAAATAGGTAATTTCACCAGCAATATCCAGTGGACCTAAATAATCCATTCCTTTTTCATGAATATAATTCACACCTTTTATGTATCTTTTTATATAGCGTTCAATCTTTCCTGCTTTTTTGATATTAAGTATATCTTTATCTGAACATCTTTTAATATCACAATTAAATATATCCAGCTGAAATGGACGATTCCCTTCCTTATCGAACCAATCCAAATCCAGTTGTAACTTTTTATTATATCGCAAGGCCAGCGCCTTACCACAAGCATATTGAAACATTTGATTTCCAAGCCCGCCCGAAAGCCAGGTCACTACCATACTATCCATGTTATCTCCTTAATAAGCAATGCTTCACAAATTGAATATTCCAAGCAGTTATCGGAAAATCTTTTTTTTGCAAGGCTTTAAATAATACGTGTAATCCTAGATGACAATTCTTCCTCGCTATTTTCATTTTTCGATAAACAGCAGCTTCTTGGAGCCACTTCTTATCATAATTGTAGCACGATATACCTAAGTATAAGACTTCATTTATTGCACCAATCAAAGCATCGTATTCTATCGTTGTCAATCTATCCTTACACAGAATTTTTGCCACCTTCTCATGTATTCCATGCCGCTGCAGATTTTCACTGACAATATAATTTGTATTCTTAATTTGTATATCTCCATTACGACTACTGACGCTATCGCCACTCATTCTATAGTTCAATAATACTTCTGGTATATTATAAAATCTATATTTTTGCATCATACGGCTCCACAGATCATAATCCTCCGCATGTTTCATCTCTTCACGATAATACAAATTACTTAACACAAGCATATCTCTACGAATCATAACTGCTGGATGTGCAAATGCTGACTGAAACAACATCATTCCTTTAATTTCTTCATCTCTAACTGGATAAGTCTGGCATGAATTAATAACATTCTTGAAAAATGTCTGTATGAATGAGCCACAAACAGCCACATCTGGATGTCGTTCCATATAATCTGCTTGTTTGGCTAACCGTTCAGGTCTGCTGACATCATCCGCATCCATACGCGCAATATACTTCCCTTTAGCTTCTTTAATTCCGCGATTCAAACTATAAACCAAGCCCCTATTACCATCATTGTGCAAAATCTTTATTCTATAATCATCAAATTTATGCACGATATCCATACTATGATCTGTCGATCCATCATCAACTATCAAAAACTCGAAATCTTCAAAAGACTGATTTAAGATACTTATAATTGCCTCATATAGGTAAGTCTCTGCATTGTATACAGGCATCAAGACACTGACTAAAGGCATTTACAATCTCCTCTCATGCAAAACTTTATCTATCAACTTCTGCCACATATCCCATACTTTATCAGCAGAATATTGTGCCATCGCCCTATGGGCTTTATTTCCCAAGTTCTGCCGAAGCTCTATACTATTTAACAACTGACGTAACCCATCTGCTATGCTGACTTCATCGTCGCATAAAATACCATTTTCACCAATTATTTCTTCTGCTGCTTCACATTCACGACAGGCAATCACTGGCATCCCTATACTCATAGCCTCCGCTAATGCTAAACCGAACCCCTCATGTTCACTAGGAAAAACAAAAACATCTGATTGCCGCATTTCATCCAGCAAATTTACTGTATGTCCCTCAAAAAAAACTTTATCCTGCAGATGATTATCCCTTATCAAACGATCTAATTTTTTCTTATATCGTTTATTGGCTATATCCCCATATATATGAACTTTCCAGTCTGGAAAATCACTTACTATCTCCGCAAAAGCTTCAATAAGTAAATGTTGGCGTTTCCCTGCACCATCTAACCTTCCAGCAGTTATAATCCGATGATGTGTTATTGACAAATCACATATCTCATCATCCTTAAACTGTACTACTGCATTAGGTATCCTTACCACATTGTTTATATCAATTCTCTGTAAATGTTCTACAAACCTATCCATCAAAACTTGTACATATTCACATTTTTTCCATGCCGCAATCTGATTATCTACATACTCATCCAAAATTCGACTTGGATCCATGTGACACATTGCCACTACAGGAATGTGTTTTCCTGCAGCAGCTTTTTGAATAATATCTGCACCATCTGCACTTATGCTTATCAGCAAATCTGGATTTTCGTCATCTACAACTTTATGTAAACGTCTTATAAATTCATTAAAATAATACTCTTTTTTAGGGTCTTTTATCTTGCGGCTTCCAAACCTCATTTTCGCGCCGCAAAATACACGTAGAATTTCTTTTTGAATTTTTTTCAAAAGCCAAATAATACCGCCAAAGGTACACTGACCTCGATTATCATAACACAAATTTAAAAATTTTACTTTTCCATTTAACGGAAAAAGAGGCCTCCCTTTTTCCATATCCATGCATACAATCACCACATCATAACCACGCTGAATAAATTCATTTGCGAAATTGCAAATAACACGTTCTATTCCACCAGCATAATTTACAACTTTGTGTTCATCAACAAATAATAGTTTCTTCGTCATTTAACGCCTCCAGCCTTTATTAATCGACCGTATGCACATCTATCATAATCGGAGTTTTTCAGTGAAATTTAATTCAACAAAGCATAACATTCTTTTAGTACCATATCCGGAGTAATACTCCACAAACATTTTGGTTTTGGGTTGCTCGGACATTCTTCAGCGCGCACACTGCAAGGGCAACATTGTTCCTGACTCGTAAGCACTTTGGCATTCTTGTTAATGGGATGCCATCGGTCAGGGCTGGTGCAGCCGTACATCGTAACCATCTTCACACCAGTAGTAGCGGCAATATGTGTCGCGCCAGTGTCCACAGTAATCAGCAAATCAGACTTGCGAATGATAGCCGCCAAATCCACTAAGTTCGTTTCCCCACAGAGATTCAGGACGGTCTGGTACATGGCTGCAATTACCTCATCAGCATATTCCCTGTCATTGGGTGCACCTACAACAAAGAACGCCGCATCATAGCGCTTGGCCAAAGCCTCCACCACTTCAACGAAATAAGCCTTGGGCCATGTCTTTAACGCGAAGGTTCCTTTCACACACAGAGCTATGCGTTTTTCTGCCTGTGGCAGACGGGCGAGAAGTTCTTCTGCTTTTTTCTCTGCCCTATCGGTAATGCGGGCAAACACTGGCTCAGCATGGTCTTTCACCCCCGTAAATTCGCGAATTATGGTCTGATAAGTTTCTGCCTGCAAGGTTGCATCCAAATCATGGGCGATATGCATCACATCTGTATAAAGCCAGGTGACCTTGCTGGACTTGTCAGCAAAGACCTTGTCCGGCCCCACGCGCGTGGGTATCCCTGCCAGCCAGCAAAGGAGCGCTGGCCGCAACTTCCGGTCAAAGGAAATAGACAAATCAAAATGACGGTTCTTGATATCCTTGACCAGCCCCAGCATCTTGCCTATAGAGTTGTCCTTGGCTTTATACTGAAAGACCATAACTTCGTCAATCAACGGATTATTCTCCACCGCCTCCCGCACTACAGGCTTAACCAGCATGGTAATCTTCGCTTGAGGATAAGCCTTCTTCAGCAAAGCTATGGCGCTGGTGGTCAACACCACATCGCCAAGATTCACCATTGCATTGACGAGGATATTTTTATACTGCTTCATCTCAAAATCTTCTCCATATTTGCTGCAATTTGGGCATCTACATCATCCTGAAAAGCAAAGCGCTTACGATACACAGCCCGTTTACGGGTAGGGACTTCTTCCATGATCTTACGCGGTTCTACCAAAGGAACTTCATAAAATCTAGGATCATCTGTCTTATGGCCGCCTGCTTCCTCCCAGAAATCACCGAAATTAGTCTTAAGCTTGCGGTCACGGCGAATATGATTCATGGCATAATACCCATCATTGGATACTGCATAAATATGCTGACATCCAAAACTGCGGGCCACGGCCATAGTCATATATAAAATAAGGTTTTTCGTACGATAGCGATGTGACCGTTTGGTAATATCTTTAACAATCTCTTTAGCATCGTCCATATTAGGCCCCTGCATAGCCCCAATCCACAGTGATAATTCGTTATTCTTATCCGAGTTCAACCAGAACATCATCTGATATAAATGTTGATTATTAAGCCGCATAACTACAGCCATTAGGCCTTCTTTACGCTGTCCCGGCTCCATAAACAGTTGCGCCTTCCAATCTATATCCTCATCCTCCGACATCCATATGGTGTATTCAACATATTTACGAGTCAATTTTTCAAACCATTCTGGACGCAATTTTTTCTCCAGCGTACTATAATGCGTCATAATAAGTTTCTTGCGTTCCTCTACTGTAGAGCCTGCAAAAAAGAATGCTCTAGTCATTTGCTCAACAGGAAAAGTATTTTCAGACAACAGTTTATGACGTGCTTCATTTGTCTCGAAATACGTTAACATTTCTTTAACTGCCGATCTATGTAAAAGTGAGCGCAGGACGAACACTACCAAACGATGCATTTCCCTCGGATTGCTAGTATCATATATACGTTTCCCTAGCTCTATAATCTTGCCTATCATTGCTCAACTCCTGCATATTATCTTTCGCTATTATTCATTGATTATCTTTTCCACGCGCTGGACAAACGCCTCTGGAGAATACTCCCGACCTGCTTCTATCAATTCCGCATGATACCGCGCCTGCATATCATCATAAGTATTTATGAAATTTTCCAGCACTTCATGCAGCGACTGCATATTGCCACTTGCAAAGCATTTTCCAATCTTATAAGATGCAAACACTTCTGGATTCATGTCATCGCTGGCAATCACAGGTTTTTGGTACCCAATCGCGGTAAATAACATCCCACCCCAGTGATAGCGATATCGCGGCGCAGAATACGGCATAAGGAGCACGTCTATCCCCACAATGGCCTGCTGCCATTCTTTGCCGATAAGACCCTTATGCAAGAATTCTATGTCTTCTGTCCCTTCGTACTTTTTGATAATGCGTTCAAAGTCCTCCGCATCCTCAGGATGCATGGTTGCCCCCTGCACCAGTAGTTTCACAGGCCGCGTATATTTCCCTTGCAAATACACCTGCAAAAAATCTTCCAATCGCTTCTCCCGACGGTACTGACCGAAGAAACCAATGGTCAGCACTTCATTCTGCGGTGGCTTCCTCTCTATATCCCGCGGGGTAAAGGTTGGAGGATAAATCGTGCGGATATTGCTGCGTTTCTCGCCAAAGATATCTTCGCTGAATGTCAATACCGTGGGGCGAATATTTTTACATTCAGCCAATTTATCTGCCTCACGCAAAAATTTAGGTGCCTCTCCTGGGTTAATACCATGCAGGATAAAGATAATGGGCACTGGGGACTTACGCAATCTGCTTTTTGCCAAGGCCCGCAAATAACGGTAAGTGGACGTGGGAACGATTAATGCATCCACCTCGCCCCGTCGTGCTACCTCATAAAGCTGACGATACCAGCTCATGCGATTCCATTCCCTCTTCACCGTACGCGCCAGCTTGCGCAAGCCAGTTACACCGCTATAGGAAACGACTTCTCCACGCAGTTCGTGTACCGGCACATGATAATCAAAACTGAACACAAATCCCTTGGGCACGTAGAAACAGACTTCATGTCCACGCTTTTGCATTTCTTCTACAATAATCCGGTCAAAATCCACTTCATGACCGCCGGGGGTCATGATGTTTTCAAAAATTCCAATACGCATGCTTACTCCTGCTTATATAAGTCATGTAATTTTACATACTTCATCAAAGTATAAAAATAATGAAGCTGGCACAATATAAAGCCTAATTTCCCATCTAAAAATCCGCCTTTAAGAAGATACATTTTCAAAAAGGCAAACATAGCATGACTGTGCATCTGCAGCCAACCGACTTTTTTCCCCCGCAGCTTCATTTCTTCGGCCATAAGCGTTGTATAACGATCAAGCTTCGAAATATACTGATGCCAATTCGTCAAACACAAATGTTTCATAGGTGTTTTTAAGCAAACAGTTGGCATATCCGTAACCGCATGCTCATGCACCACACTTTCCCAACGAACATTCTCCCGCTTAAACAGCCGCTGGCAATAATCAGGCCGGTAAACACCATGATACATGGTCTGCCCCATGACTACATTCACACGCTTAATTTCCGCAGCATACTGCGGGCATTCAGCAATATGCTTTTTTATTTCCAAAGCTAATTTATCATTAAGCCGTTCATCTGCATCGAGATATAATACCCATTCCGCATTCGTCTGTGTAAGTGCAAAATTTCTTTGCCCAGCAAAGCCTTCATCATCCATTGGATGACTGACAAACTTTGCACCATGTCGCTCTGCCAGTTCCTTCGTCCTGTCTGTGCTGCCGGAGTCAATGATTACGATTTCGTCAGCAAAAGCAGCACTCTCCATCGCCCCTTCTATATTTGCCTCTTCATTTTTCGTGAGGATTATAACCGCTAGTCTTGGCATGCTATCCTATTCTCCACTTACAGTCTTTCAAAAATACTAACATCTAATTATACTACATCCTGAAAAAAAAATCCGCACTTTCCGTGCGGATTGGTTATTTTATTTAGATATCGCGCTATAACAAACTACCACCAAAGTAGACCAGCATCCCCAGTATAACAATAAAGGGGAGATAAACCTTCATTGTCAGCGCCAACAAATGACTTTCACTGCCCCTGCCGGCAACACCAATAGCGGCAACGCCAATAGCTATGCTCTGCGGTGCAATGAGTTTTCCTGCGCACGCTCCCGTAGCATTGGCAGCGGCAATCCATATCTGAGTATTCAGCGGTGCGCCTATGGCGATAGCCGCATCCATCTGCAACTTGCCCAACAGAATACAAGTGGAAGTAGCTGAGCCTGTGATAAATCCTCCCACAGAACCGATAAAAGCTGCAATAGCCGGATACATCAATCCTGTGGCCGCTACGGTATGATCCGCAATGGTTGTGGTCATGCCACTGTACCCCATGACTTTAGCTGTGGCGATGATGCTGATTATAGTGATAAATGTAGGGCGCAGGCTGACCATAGTTTTCCGCAGGACACTTATCATATCGCCTAGCGGAGTTTTTTGAATAAAACCGCTCACAAATGTAGCGAAAAAAATCACCATGCCCGGAGTTGCCAACCAATGGAAGGTATAAGGCATACCACCTTCACCACGATAAATCAGAACCGACGTCCTCACCTGCGTGATAGACTCATAGATTGTAGGTACGAGCCTGCTGGTCAAGAGGAGCAGAATAAAAATCATTACATAGGGCAGCCAGGCCATAAATGCCTGTTTGCCAGATACTGTCGCAATTTCCTCCCGTGCCAATACATAAGCTGGATCACGAACGGGAAATAATTTTACCACACCAATAATTGCGCCCATGGTGCAAAGCGCTCCTGCAACGCCAGCAAGTTCCGGTCCCATAAAATACGATACGCCCAACTGTGCCAACACATAACTAAGACCAGCCGCCAGACAAACCGGCAACATCCCATGCAAGGCTTTAATACCGCCCCCAGCAATAGCAACCATCAGGAAGGGGCAGAACAGCCCCAATATGCTTAGCTGCAATGCCACGTAAGTTGCCAGCTGGGCAGAATCCGTCCCCATAATGCCGGACAATGTTACCAGCGGGATACCGATAGAACCATAAGCCGAGGGCACAAAGTTTGCGACCAGACATACCGCCACAGAACTGACGGGATTAATGCCCATCCCAGCCAACATACTAGCCGGAATAGCCACGGCCGTGCCAAAACCGGCCATCCCCTCCAAAAAGCCGCCAAAGCCAAAGGCAATCAGGAGAATCAGAACCCGATAGTCACTGCTGACAGAATTCAGCATCGCCTTGATAATCTCCATCCCGCCTGTGTGAACGGACAAATGGTATGTGTAAATCGTAGCCGTAATAATCAAGAGGATGGGCCAACAAGCCAGAGCTGTTCCTTCCAAAAACGCGCTGGCCATATGGTCACCAGGCATGCCAAAATAAATGATACTGGCCAAGAGCGAGAACAACAACGCCACCGGGCAGGCCTTCCAGGCCGCCATCTTCAGACCGGAAAGCGCGACAATCAGCCATAAAATCGGCAAAATCGCGAAAAATAACAGGGTCACAGGAATCCCCCCCTCTTTTAACTTTTGTTTAGAAAGTTATTTCGCCGGCCAAGAAAAAAATCCTGTTTCCCCATTAAATTTTCTCCAATAACAATTCTGGGTGGCGAACCAGCCAACCGGTTATTTCGCAATAGGCCTCCCGTTCCTCAACAAACTTTGCATCATCCTGGCTCACAGGCAACATCTTCTCTAAAACCCGTAATGCCTGCGACATGCCACTAGCATAAGCCCCCACTGACTCTTCTGTCATCCAGCAAGTCGGCGTCACCACATGCCCAATTGTTTCTGTAAGTGATGGAAACAATGAATAATACTCATGCCCCTTAGGCGCAATCAGTTCCATGATGGTAGGCATTATATTCATATGACCGCCGATAGTATTACCTACTAACATATCCGGCGTAAGCTCAGGATGATGAATAGCGAAAGTGGTCAGCATGGATTCCCTAAAGTTTGGTTCCCGGCGTGGCACCAAATCATATTGATATGGAATCAGCCCCGAAGTATGGTCACCTGTGACAATGAATAAACTATCCGGAAACTTTTCCCTCATAGTTTCTACAAACTTCATCAACGCTCTGTCCGCATACCAAGCTGCCGCTAAGCGGCGCATCATTTTGCAGTCTTTTTTTAATGCCTTTGGAATCCCCGGCATGATTTTATCTACATCAAAACCATACTTTTCAAATGGCATATTCCAAGGGCCATGATTAGACGTGGTGTATAGAAAGTGAAAGGTTGGTCCCTCATCGCTTTTGGCAATAATATCTGCCGCTTTTTCCAAAAATACATGGTCATACACCCCCAACCATGTTTGCGGAGCATCCTTGCCACAAAAGTCTGGCCCCGCATGACATACATCAAATCCGGTTTTCGGAACAAAATGCTGCATGCTGCCATGATTTAAGCCGCCACCATACCAAAATTCAGTCCGATAACCTAGCTTCTTCATCTGCAAGGGCATCGCTGAGGGGACAGTTTTATTCCAGAACAATTCCCGCTCATTCAGTTCCAAATTCGCATCATAGATTCCCGTAAGCAAGCTGACCAGCGAAGGCCGTGAAGTCATGCCTGCAGAAAGAAAGTTGTCTATGGATAATGTATGTGCCTCTTCCCTGAATCGCTTGCTGGCATCCATCAAATGCAAATCTGCATACAATGAATCCAATCCTGCTTGAGCATGACTCTCACCCAGCAGGAAGAAAATATGACTTGGCTTGGAAATCTTCGCACCTTGAGCTGCACGCTTAAAAAATGCCAGCGGGTTATCCGAAGATGTCACAGTACGGCCTAATAAAGGCTGCATAATTCTGCTTGATGTCTCATCGTCATGCGTTAGTGCTTCGCTAACGTTTGACTTGCAAGCCAACTCAAAAGACACCAAATCATCGATTACGGCTTTGCCAAAAAACACATCATTTTTTACCACATCAGGAACTTCGTCAAATTCCGGCTTGTTACGGTGATTTAATGTGCCGCCGTAGCGGATCCAATAAAATAGCACTCCGGCACCGATAACGACCAGTGCATTAAAACCATACTGCTGCCAGTCTTCGCCCCGAACCGGGCAGTCAATCAGTGGCCAACCTAACAGCCAGTTAATCAATTTGCTGCACAACCACAAATAGGGCACATAGCCCAATAAAATCGCCAAACCATGATTTTGATTGAAAAAAATATCCAGCAAGTTCTTTTTATCTGCCTTGCCGCCTAGTTTAATCGTTACGTTGTATATATCATGAAAATGATAATAAAAAATCATTTTCCCCATAAATGCCGCATAAATCACAGCCAAATAAATCAGCAGTCCCACCAGCCGGACAGTATCTCCCAGCGCATAATAATCCGGGAAAAAAGCACCTGGTAAAGAAACCAACACCAACCCATATAAAAAAACATAGGCATTAAAGTCCATCCCCCACCAAAAACCATAGCGAAAGCAATTCCACCATTTTCGCATATGATTTACAGGTGATTTATCCGGTGCATAAGTCAAGATAAATGCCAGACGAAACAGTGCACAAATCAACGGCGCCACCAACATCAACTTAAAATCCTGCTGTATTCCGGCAAAAAAAAGTGAAAACATATTATCTCACAAAACTCCTTATACAATCCAATAAGCTGCCCTGTCTATAATGAATCCCATTAACGCCTGCGCCCTTGGCACATTCCATATCCTTATCGCTGTCGCCAACAAACAAGGATTTTGACCGGTCAATCTTAAACGCTTCGCAAGCCATGTCCACCATGCCGGTATTCGGCTTGCGGCAGCTGCAGACTTTCGTGTAGGCAGGAATTTTCCCGTCAGGATGATGCGGGCAGTAAAAGAGCGCATCTAAATGCGCTCCAATTTTTGCCAATTCATTGTTCATCCAGTCATAAACTGCTTTTACATCTTCTTCAGGGTAGTAACCTCTGGCCACACCGCTTTGGTTGGTGACGAGGATGGCTAGATAACCCCTGTCATTGACATATTTGATGGCCTCTTTAGCACCCTCTATCCAGATGAAGTCCTCGGGACGGTGAAGATAGGCAATGTCTACGTTCAAGGTGCCGTCGCGGTCGAAGAATACGGCTTTGTTTTTATTCGTTGTAGTCAAAATAGCCACCTTGCTCTAGGAAATCGACGTATTCTTTAACCGCGTCTTTCATTTCATGGAAGCCTTCATTATAACCAGCGGCGAGAAGATTTGTGGTATCGGCTTCGGTGAAGTTCTGGTATTTACCCTTGAGTACCTCGGGGAATTCACGGTAGGCAATTTCGCCCTTGCCCAATGCTTCGATAACAGCCTCGGCCACTTCATTGTAATTATGGGCATGGCCTGTACCGCAGTTGTAGATTCCGCTTTTGCCTTTGTTTTCCCAGAACCAGAGATTTACATTGACTACATCCTTGACGTATACAAAGTCACGACGCTGCTCACCATCTTTGACCGGCTGGCCGTTAATCTCGCCCCAGCCTTTGAACAGGCGGGCCTTGCCCGTTTCATTAACCTGATTGTAGAGCTGATAGAAGATGGATGCCATCTTACCCTTGTGGTGTTCCTGCGGGCCATAGACATTGAAGTACTTGAGGCCGACAATCTGGCTATGTGCTTCAGGCATTACCTGACGCACATAGCGGTCAAACGCCAGCTTGGAAAACGCATAAGGATTCAGCGCATCCTCGCACTCGTCCCCTTCGCGGAAGCCATTCTTGCCACTGCCATAGGTGGAAGCAGAGGAAGCATAGAGGAAGGGAATACGATGCTGGAGGCAGAAGTGCAGCAGGGACTTGGAATATTCGTAATTCACCCGCATCATATAGTTGACATCATATTCCATGGTGTCAGAGCAGGCCCCTTCGTGGAACACCGCATCGATATCCGTACCATCAAAGTCATCATTTTCGATGCTCTGTAGGAAATCATCCTTGTGCTGATAATCGATAAATTTGAGTCCGCGCAGATTCTTGTAATTCTGCCCGTCCTTCAAATCATCTACCACGAGAATATCCGTATGACCACGGCGATTTAGTTCCTTAACCAGGTTGCTGCCGATAAAGCCAGCACCACCAGTTACAATAATCATGAATATATCCTCCCTTTATTTCAAAACCTCTAACAGTTCTTCTTTACTTACAGCGTAAGTGCCCAGTTTCGCTACGACTACACTGGCGGCCATATTGGCCATATAGGCACTAACTTCCGGTGCCAAACCACCGGCCAGTCCTAAGGCAAACACACCGATAACCGTATCCCCGGCACCAGAAACATCAAAGACTTCCTGTGCTTTTGTGGGGATATGATACGCACTATCCTGCGTCACCAACGACATACCAAACTCCGAGCGGGTAGCCAGCACCTGCTTGATACCGAACTTGCCCATCACATAGCGGGCCGCTTTCTCAATATCCTCATCCTGATTCTTGATTTTTTCCGGCAGTACGGCACTGATTTCCTTAAAGTTCGGCGTAACGTAATCTGCGCCACGGTACTTGCCCCAAGCGGTCCCCTTCGGGTCTACCAGCACGGGAACACCATGGGCATTTGCAGCCTTGATAATCTGCTGACAGGTTTCCTCGGTGCAGGCTCCTTTGCCGTAATCAGAGATAATCACTGCATCTACACTTTCATTCAAGCGGGCTGCAACGAAATTATGGAGTCTGTCCGCATAAGGCCCAGTCATATCTTCGGCCTCTTCAAAATCCAGCCGAATCATCTGCTGATGGCCGCCGATTACCCGAAGCTTGGTGGTCGTAGGCCTGTCAGTGGTGATAAGCCCCTTAAAGTCAATCCCCCGTGCGGTAAGTTTATCCATAAGGCTCTGACAATGATAGTCCTCGCCCACATAACCGGCAATGCCAATCTTACAGCCTAAACGGGCAAGATTATGCGCCACATTGGTCGCACCGCCCAAAGTTTCCTTTTGGCTGGTCACATGGGTTACCGGCACCGGTGCTTCCGGGGAAATACGGGTAACTTCACCGTAGTAATACTTATCGAGCATTACATCCCCGACCACCAGCACATGGCATTTTGCTGCGGGGCCGGCAATAAAATCATGCATTATCTGCTTATCCATCTGTTAAAATTCTCCTTTGGACAGTTCGATAACACGACACTGATAGTCGCCCTTATGAAGCGGCAATTTATAGGCAGGCTGACCTTGGAATTTTTCCAGCAGTGCCTCTGCATAATACAGCGCCGCCGCCACGGGAATATTCTTCATGCAGGCCATATTCTCTTCACCTTTTCGAGGGCATTTATGAATGCCGCAGGGATGGCAAGATTCCGGTGACTTCAACAGCACCGAACGGCCATCATAGGGATAGAAGCCCGGCACAGGCGAAGCACCAAACATGGTAATCACCGGCAGATTCATGGCCACGCCAATATGCATGGGGCCAGAATCCGTGGTCAGGAACAGACTGCATTTGCGCAGAAGCCCCGCCAGTACAGCCAGACTCACCTTGCCTGTAAAGATATGCAATGCTTCACTTTCCTTATGCTGCATCTGGCTGATGCATTTATTGACAATATCCAAGTCCATAGGCCCGCCAAAGAAAGCAATCTTATAGCCCTGTTCAATAAACTTATCCGCACATTGGGCAAAAGAACTATCCGGCCAGCGCTTGGTTTCCCAGCTTGCTCCGATATTTAAGGCAATAACCTTATCCTCAGCCTTAAAATGCTCCTGCCAAAGCACATCCGCCTTCTGCTGATTTTCCGGGCTTAACGCCATTTCCAAGCCACCATCATCGGGCTCAATACCCAAAGTCTGCCGCAAAACATTCAAGTGGGCATGTACCTGATGTTCCCAGCCCGGCACATAACGATGCGGCGGCAAGATTCCCCCCGGCCCCCAGCCAATATGGTGAGCAATGGACGGATTCTGCATTGTCTGGTCAAAAAAAAGGGAAAACAACGGTTTGCTGTACCCCACAATGCGCTTGGCACCGCTGAAGGCTGCCACCGCCGAAGCTCGTTCATTGCGATGAAGATTGATAACCAAATCAAAGTTCTCCGCCCGCACTTTGCGAATGAATTTCCATAACTTAACAAGCCCCTTATCTTCACCTTTTTTGTCCATAAACAGGCATGCATCCAAATGCGGATTGCATTCCACCAACTCCCGCCAGCGGGTATCGACCAGCAAGGTCAGCCGTGCCTGCGGATAAGCCTTGCGCAAAGCTCCCAATACCGGCGTGGTCAGCATTAAATCGCCAATCTGCATGAGATTTATGACCAGTATATTTTGATACACGCTAACAAATCTCCTCAATCTTCTTGATTACCTGCTCAACTGTGATATTTTGTAAGCAGTCCATATTTTTCGGACAGGCCCGTTTCCAGCAATAACGGCAGGAATGGCTGACTTCGATCGCATTAGCCAGCTGTCCATAAGGGCCATTGCGGTTGGCATCAGTCGGCCCCATAACCATAATGGTTTTCGTGCCCATGCCGGCAGACAGATGTACCGGGCCTGTGTCGCCCCCCACAGTCAGCTGGGCATTTTGCAGGATATACGTAAGCTGCTTAAAATTCGTTCGCCCCACCAGATTTAATGGCGGCACCTCACTATAGGAACAAATTTCTGCCGCCCTCTGCTGATCAACCACACCACCGCCGACGAGAACCGGAATCAGCTTCCGGTCATAGAGCTGGTCTGCCAGTTTGGCAAAATTCTCTGTTGGCCAGCGCTTATTGGGCCAGTTAGCACCAATAGCCAGCACCACATAAGGATTGGCCATATTTGCTCCCGCTTGGGCAAAAATCTGTTGAGAAAGGTCAGCTTCTCTTTCCGGCACATTCAAAGTAAATCGTACCTCATTTATCGGACAGCCCAAAGCTCTAGCCACATCCAGATAACGCTCCACAATATGACCATGCGCATGCGGGCCGATAACCGGTCTGGAGATTTTATCACTGAGTTCCCGCATATTGCACATGCCCAGTTTCACCGGAGCTTTCCCCAGCCAGGCAATGGCTGCCGACTTAAAGAGCCCCTGCAAATCCAACACCGCATCATAGCGACGCTGACGGATTTTGCGCTTCAGCGGCCCATACTCATGCAAAAAGCCCCCTAAGGACTTAAATTTCTTCTTCTCAAAGAGAATAATTTCATCAATATAGGGGCTCATATTTACTAAATCATACGCAGGCGGCTCCACTACCCAGGTGATATGGCAGTCAGGATACGCCTCTTTCAACGCGTAGGCCACAGGCAGAGCATGGATTACATCGCCGATGGCACTTAATTTTACAATAAGAAAATTTTTCATAGGCTCAACTCTTAATCTTGTTGATGATATTCGTGGTGGAACGGCCCTCTACCATATCGATAAAAGCCACTTTACCACCGTAACTCTGGACAATTTTGGCTTCTGGCAGCGTATCCAAAGTGTAATCGCCGCCTTTAACATAGATATCAGGCTTTACTTCGGCAATAACCGCTTCAGCGGTCTGCTCGCCAAAAAGCACCACATAATCCACGGATTTCAACGCGCCAACAACTTTGGCACGATCTAATTCACTGTTAATGGGACGTTCCGGGCCTTTCAAACGGCGCACAGATGCATCGGTGTTAAGGCCTAACACCAGCACATCCCCTTGCGCTTTGGCAGCTTCCAAATAAGTTACATGGCCTGCATGGAGAATATCAAAACAGCCATTGGTAAAGACCACTTTCTGTCCGCCCTTGCGCAGGATTTCACAAAATTTCGCGATATCTTGACGTTCTACTAACATATTTACTCCTTTAACGCAGCGCCCGGCGCAGTTCTTCACTGGAAACCGTAGCCGTTCCGAGCTTGCGCACGGCAATGCCACTGGCAATATTGCTGAGTTCTGCTGCCCTTGCCGGTTCCACACCTGCGGCCAGTGCCAGAATCACCGTGGAAACGCAGGTATCGCCGGCACCAGACACATCAAAGACTTCACTCTTGTCCGATACAGGAATATCATGGATGGCTCCATCCTTTTCCAACAGTACCATGCCTTTTTCGCCGCGGGTAACGAGAACACCGTCGGCATTCAATTCCTCTAAAAGTTCCTGACCTGCTGTGAATATGCTTTCATCATCGTTAAGATCCCGCCCTACAGCGGCAGCCAGTTCCGCATCATTTTGCTTCACATAACCAATATCCTTAAAACGGTGAATATCATAACGGCTATCCACCATGCTGGGAATATTATGCGCACGGCAATAGGAAATAATCTGCTGCTGCAGCTTTTCCGTAATGGTACCGGAACCATAGTCACTGAGCACCACCCCATCAATCTTCGGCAACAGCCCCTTAATATACTGCATAATCTGGCTCTCGTGAGCCTTCTGCATGGGCTTGTCACTTTCCTTGTCAATGCGGACAATCTGCTGGCTGACAGTCGCCCGGCCGCCAGCGATAATGCGTGTCTTGGAAATGGTGGGCCGCTTTTCGTCACAGAACAATCCTTCCGTATGGGCACCATTATTCTCCAAAGCTTCCTTAAGCCCCTTGGCGGCATTGTCCAGCCCCAGAAGGCCAACCGCAAAGACATTGCCCCCCAACGTAGCCACATTGTTGACCACGTTAGCAGCACCGCCGGCTACTACCTTTTCGCCAGCCTGTTGCAACACCAAAACCGGTGCTTCCCGGGAAATGCGGGAAATGCGGCCATCCAGATAGATATCCGCCACCATATCACCAATAACCAATATTCGTTTTCCTTGAAAATCATCCACTACGGATTCAAGTTCCTGCTTCATAATCTTCCTTCTTTTATATGCAACATGATTACCACGGAGTAAACTGCCAGCGAATATTCCAACTGTTTTCCTTAGATCTGTAACGTACAATCATTTGTGTGCAATGGAAGTCATGATACCAATAGTAATCAACCTTTAGCCATTTTCTGGCTTCCATATCATAACGTGAACCAACAACAAAACGATTCTTGCTGTCTAGGCGGTAACTCAAACCACAATCTATTCTACGCGCTGTAGACGCAGTATCATATTTAAACAACGAATTTCTCTGGTTTGATTGACTGTAATAGTAACCTGCATAAGCTGCCCAACGTTCATCGAAGTCCTTGGTTAACAATGCCGACCAAGACCAGCCATTTACCCGCGATTTATTATAAGATTCTGTAGTAATACTATATCCCGTGCTAAGATGTAGCGCAAACCGATGAAATCTTATGGCATCACGACTAAGACTAATACCATATTGACCATGATTACTATGAATTCCTTTATTATACCAACGGCCATATTCAGCACTCAGGCCATAGTTAAGATGCGTATCACCAATTTTATGCCCATAGCTCCAGAATACAGACGGCTGCTTCTTTATCCAATTGTTATCGCTATCTTCAAAATGACCATAAGTCACTCCGGCACGCATACCAGCATTGTTCCATGTCACATTATAATTACTACGCCAGCCATCCTTGGTCGTCACATGCAAATTAGCATTCGCCGCTACATGCTTCGCTACCGGTTGGCTAAAATCCCACTGTAACCAAACGCCATCATCATTATCGTACCCAATTTTAGGAAAGTTTTCGGTGCCACTTTCCCCAGCCTTCACCTCATAATGCTTGCGTGAATATATGGTCTTCCCACGGATACAGAATTTCACATTCTCCATCACAGTCTTATCGTTGGGATATATCGTTATTTTTTTTGCCTTTAACTGATAGTCCGGATTCTTCGCCCCACATTTAGTTTGTGTTCCTTCAAAAATCACGATACGGTCAGGATAAAATTCCACACGCTTGCCCGTAATATACTGATTACCAGCCTTGCCCTTGATATTATCCATAGCGCCCGTACTCTTGCCATAATTATAATGGGCTTTGTAACCGTCTAAAGTCACTCGCACCTGCCCCGGCGTCATCTGGAGCACATGCGCCTTGTCGGGAACAAACACATCCTGGGTCTTGGTATTGCCGTTAACTTCTGCCCCTTGGAACCGATGAGCATCCATCTGCACAATATCCACGTGGCCCTTAGCTACAAAACTGCCGTCTCGTTCGTCATAGGTCAAATCATCCCCTTCGAAGGCCACAGGCATAGCCTTTGTCTTGTCCAAGGGATAACGCAGATTCTTTTCCAGTGCCTTGGCATCTTCCAGCAATTTCTTCTGTTCATCGCTAAGACGATTTTCCCGTTCAGCACGATGACGGTCTTCAATATAGTCCAATGCTGAAACGCCTGTACCCGAATTAGAGTGGTATGCCGCCAAAGCAACTCCACTTGGCAAAGGAAGCATTACCGCTACTGCCAACAATCCTGCAAGCTTATGTCTATTCATCAAAATTACTCCTATCGTAAGGATTTAGCCAAAAGTCAACATCTTTATAATATAACATACAGGGTATTAACGCAAATATTTCCTACATAAATAATAGAAAAAGAGGAAGCGTGACTGATTTTCACAGCCACACTTCCTCTTTATGGAAATGTTATTTGGGTTACGCTAAATTCAGCCGGCAATGCCCGGAGTGGTCATTTCCTTCGGGGAGAGAATCTTTTCCATCTTCTCCTTGGAAATGAGGCCCTTTTCGAGGATGACCTGACGAACGGGTTTGCCCGTGTTGTAGGCTTCTTTGGCAATCATCGCGGAATTTTCATAACCGATGTGGGGAAGCATAGCCGTTACAACACCTACGCTCTTGTCGAGCCATTCCTGGCACTGTTCCTTGTTCGGCTGCAGGTCAAGCAGCAGTTTTTCCACGAAGGTATCCACTGCGTTGGTCATGTACGTCATGGAGTTGAACATATTAAAGCTGATAACCGGCTCCATAACGTTGAGTTCGAACTGACCATTTTCTACGCCCAAGGAAACAGCAAGGTCATTCGCTACTACCTGATAGCAGGCCTGGTCGAGAACTTCAGCGATAACCGGATTTACTTTGCCCGGCATAATGGAGGAACCCGGCTGACGCATCGGCAGTTTGAGTTCGTTGAGGCCACAGCGCGGACCGGAAGCCATCAGACGGAAGTCGTTAGCCATCTTGATGAGTACGAGAGCCGTAGTCTTCATAGCGCTGGAAACATCGGAGAAACCATCCGTGTTGTTGGTAGCATCAATGATGTTGTCAGCGGTCACATATTTTTCACCAGTTACTTCCGACAGGGTCTCAGCAACTTTCGTGATGTAAGCCGGTTCTGCATTGAGGCCCGTGCCTACTGCCGTACCGCCCATGTTTACCACATGGATGCTGTCGATAGCGTGGTTGATGCGGTCAATGCCACGGCGAACTGCGGATGCATAGGAATGCATTTCCTGGCCCAGCGTAATGGGCACAGCATCCTGCAGATGAGTACGGCCCATCTTGAGGATATCCTTGAATTCTTCGCCCTTCTTGTCCAGTTCATCAGCCAGTCTGCCAAGGGAAGCCGTCAGCTTCTTGCCCTTGTGGGACAGACAAACCTTAATACTGGTCGGGAAGGTATCGTTCGTGGACTGTGCCATGTTGGCATGGTTGTTGGGGCTGATGATATCATAGCTTCCTTTCGGTTTGCCAATGATTTCGAGTGCCCGGTTGCAGAGAACTTCGTTGACGTTCATGTTCACGGAAGTACCAGCGCCGCCCTGAATGGGGTCAACGGGGAACTGATCCAAGAATTTGCCAGCAATGATTTCATCGGCAGCCTGAATCAAAGGCTCACCGACTTCCTTCGGCATACGGCCTGTAGACATATTTGCCATTACCGTAGCCTTTTTGACCTTGGCATAAGCCTGAACGAAATCCGGGTCAATCTTCTGGCCCGTAATCTTGAAGTTCGAGATTGCACGGGTAGTCTGTACACCATAGTACACGTCATCAGGAATTTCCAGTTCGCCAAGGAAATCATGCTCTTTTCTCATTTTGCTCCACGTTCCTTTCTTTCATAAAAGATAACCCAACATAACATCTCTTTTACCGAGTCGAACTATAAGTATCGTTTATGCTCTCATAGTTCTTTGACTTGCCTATATTGTATCATGTATACAAAATACACGCAAGTACATTTTTAAGAATTTGTCCACGAATTTATATTCGTGGACAAATTCTATTGCTGACCAACCTTAAAGCATCCCAATTACCTTCATCACCGGCAGGCCTACGCCCATCCAAACGATTACATGCAGTACCGTGATGATGAAACCAATCTTCCACCATTCACCCTGGCCCATGAAGCCGGCACCGAAGAAAATCGGGGTAACACCGCAGCCATAATGGGTGAGGAAGGATGCGCTGTTGCAGAGTGCGCCGAAGAGAATCAGCACGCCGAGTACCGGAGCACCAGCAGCCACGAGAATCGTCGCGAAAGCAGCGAAGAGTGCCATGATATGTGCCGAGTTGCTGGCCAGCAGATAATGAGCGAAGGTATAGATAATGCTGAGAACTACCAACATCATAATCCATTCCATGCCTGCGAACTGAGCAGCCATCACATCGGCGAACCATTTCATCAGACCGAACTTGGAGAGGAAGGCGGCCATGTTAACTAACACGCCCATCCATACAAGTACGTCCCAAGCAGCATGCTGATGTGCCACATCCGACCAGTCGAGAATCCCCGTCAGAAGCATGGCAGAAAGACCAAGCAAGGCAACAAATGCAGAGTCAATCCCATGATAGGAACCCGTTGCCCACATAATCAAAGCAATCACGAAGATGAAGCTCAGGATGATTTCCTTGGAGCTCATGGGGCCCATCTCAACCAGCTCACGGCGGGCCAGTTCCTGCGTTTCCGGAGTGTTCTTGAGTTCCGGGTTAATGAGTTTATAGAGAATATACGGTGTAGCCACGGTCAGGATAAGACCGGGGATGATGCAGGCCAGGAACCAGTCTCCCCAGCCAATCGAGGTGCCGAAAATCTGCTGTGCCAAGGTGTTGCAGAGCACGTTGTTGGAAGCACCCGTCAGGAAGATACAAGCGGAAGTGATAACTGCCGCATAGGCGCTGAACATCAGGAATGCACCCGTGCGCATATTGGTCTTCTTGTCCACGTCCGAGCCAACGGCAGCCGTGATACTGCGGACAATCGGGAAGATGATGCCGCCGCCGCGGGCCGTATTGGACGGCGTGAACGGTGCGATAACGAAGTCAGCGGCACTCATGACATAAGCAACCCGCAGCGTACTGCTGCCGAATTTGGAGAGCAGCATGTAGGAAATGCGTTTGCCAAGACCGGTTTTAATGAAACCTTCTGCAAACATGAAGGCGGACACGATTAACCAAATCGTCGTGTTGGAAAAACCTGCCAGCGCTTCGCCGGTTTTCATAATACCCAAAATTGGCAGCAGCGTCAGCGCAATCAGTGCGATAGCACCGATGGGCATGGGCTGGAGAATGAAACCTGCGATAGTTGCGATAAAGATGGCCAAGAGGCCCCAAGCCTGAGCAGTAACTCCGGCCGGTGCGGGAATGAACCAGATAATTGCACCGATGGCCACACACATCAGGCCGCGAATCAGCGGGCTTAATCCCTGATTTTTCGAGTCAGACATTTTTTCTACCTCCTCATAACTAGACCACCATAAGTCTTAGTTGAACGAAATTATAATTGCTGTTTGACTTATGGTATGATTGATGGTAATAATATAAATGCGTGACTATAAAAAACTATATAATCCGATAAGCAACGATTATTATTTTATATATAAAATTTCTCAAAGGAGTTTTTCCTATGAATGATGGCAAGCCTACCCGACAGGACTGGCTAGTGCTGCTCTTTATGATTATATTGGTTCCCCTGGCAGGCGAACCGAAGATGCACCCCTTCAGCGGGGACTTCGCCAACTTCCGCGTCAGCTTTGGCTCGCCTGTGTTTTTGCTGTTTCTCATCTGGCTCAGTACCTTTCCCCGCCTCTTTACCGGCGCTGTGGCCGGTGCTGCGGTCATGCTGTTCCGCACGGGGCTTGATGTGTTCTACGGCGACGACATACTGCTGGCCTTCATTGAGCACATTCCCAATTTCTTCTACTATTTTGTCTACGCCCTCTTCTTCGCGCTGCCCCAGCTCAGCCGTAAATCCATCTACGAGCAGGCTTTGGGCATTGCCTTTTGGGCGATTATCGCGGAGGTTTTTGCCAGCGTCGGCGAACTGGCGGCCATGAATGCCATCGCCTACCAGCAGTCGGAAACCTTCACCATTGGGATGCTTGTGCGACTGATACTGATTGCCATTCTGCGGTGTTTCTTCATCCTCTCGTTCTTCTTCCTGTTTCAGCTCTACAACACAGAAATGCGGCTGACCCGCAAGACCAAGGAAAAAGACCGGCTCACCATGCTGATTGCCGGGCTATACGAAGAAGTATTCGAGCTGAAATGCTCTCTGCAAAGCGGCGAAGCTGTTACCCACGACTGTTACAACGTCTACGTCCAGCTAAAAGACAGCGCCCAAACACCAGAAGATGAAGCACTGGCCAATGAAGTACTACGCATTGCCGGCCAATGTCACGATATCAAGAAAAATCAGCAGCGCATTTACGCAGGACTGCAGGAGCTGACCCAAAACCGCCGGGTCGATGACTATATGTCTCCGGACAAAATCGCCCGGCTCATGATTCATACACAAAAAAAATACGCCCGCTCGCTGGGCAAGGAAATACATTTTGCCAGCCATGTGCCTGCCGGACTGCCACCGTTGCACGCCTTTATGCTGCTGTCTATCCTCAACAATCTTGCAGCCAATGCCGTAGAGGCTATCCCCTGCCGGGGTACCATCACCTTGACCATTGTCGGCGGCACTGGCGATGGACGGCTCAAAATCACCTTGGAAAACACCGGCAGCTTTATCTCACCACGGCGTTTGGAGCAGGTCTTCACGCCGGGCTACACGACAAAATTCGACAGCACCGGCAAGGCTTCCAGCGGCGTGGGGCTGACCTATGTAAAACATCAGACAGAAACATTAGGCGGCACCATCGAATTGACCTCAGACGGCAAAGATAAAGTTATCTGCCACTTAGATTTGCCCTGTCAAAAACTCCATAAACCTGCCGCCCCCGCACCAACGAAAACTCCCCCCAACACGATAAATAAAGGAGAGCCCTTATGAATATAATGCTGATTGACGATGATGACGCCGTACGCATGATGCTGCAGGACATCATCGAAGACTATAATCTAGGCGATGTAACCGACTCCCTAAACAATGCTACGGAATTAACCAACGAACTTCTTTCCCGCCGCCAGACAGACATCCTCATCATCGATATGCTGATGCCCGGCATTGACGGCATTCAGGCGGTGAACCGCATCAAAAAAGACTTTCCCGGCAAAATCGTCATGCTCTCGCAGGTGGAAAGCAAAGATTTAGTCGGCAAAGCCTATGAAAACGGAATTGACTACTATATAATGAAGCCCCTGAACCGCAACGAAATTGTCAGCGTGCTGAAAAATGTCAGCGAACATCTGCGGCTGGAGTCCTTTGCCCACAATCTGCAAAACTCCCTGCTGAGCCTCAATCCACAGGCCGCACCTGCCCCAGCCCCCAAGGAAAACCTGCGCACTCGGGCAGAAAACCAATTGAAAGAACTGGGCATCTTAAGTGCGCCGGGAGCGCAGGACCTGCTGAACATCGTTGCCTATATCGAAAAATGCGGCGGAGAAATCTCTGCCCTCAAGGGCCTCTTTACCGCCGTAGCGGAGCAGAACGGCGCCAGTGACCCCGCCCGGGAAGCCAAAGCCATGGAACAACGGCTGCGCCGCACCATTTTCCAGGGCCATATCAACGTGGCCAGTATGGGCGTGCTGGACTACACCAATCCCAAATTTGAGGACTACGCGCCCCTATACTTTGACTACAACGACATCCGCAATACCATGCGCCTGTTGGAAAACGAGGAAAAACCCAGCCCTTCTCAAGTTCATATCAACATGAAAAAATTCATTTATGCACTTTATGACACCGTGCAAAGGGATAAATAAGCCAGCTTTATCGACAGTTATCCACAAAATTGTCCACATTATCCCCAATATCTGGGGATAATCTGTGCATTATTTTCTCTTTTATCCACAAATCCTGCCTTTTATCCACAGGCAGGATTTTTTCTATCCCTCACGAATTAAGACAGCAGAAACACTGCTCTTATTATGCATAGGAGAATGACATATGAAAGCACTGCTGTCATTTATTATCAGCATTTGCCTCCTGCTGGCTATGCCCGCCAACCAGCTAGAAGCAGAAGACCTGAACATCCGGCTTGGCTATATACAGCCGGACAACAGCCTAGTCAATCCCCATGTCCTGCGGCAATACTATACCAGCTATCTGGACGAACTCTCCAAACATACGGACTGGGATTACCATTTGGTCAACATCAATGCCAGCACAGCCTTTGAACGGTTGTTCGCCGGGGATATTGACCTGCTGCTCTCCGTGGAATATCCCAGTTCCCTAGGCCTAAAGGGTGGCATTATCTACAGCACCATCAACTTTGGCTATGATGTAGAGGGCCTGTACTCCCGCATTGGAGAAACGCGCTTTGACCCCCACGATTTGAATACGCTGACCGGAGCCCGGGTGGGCATTATCACCGCCCGCCCCATCAACCAGCAGTTTGAACTGTTCCAACAGAACAACAGCCTGAATTTCGCCGTAAAAGCCTTCGCCAACCAGCAGGAGATGCTGGCCGCTTTACAGGCAGGAAGCGTTGACCTCGTAGTGGACACCGCCACCAACACCATGCCCGAGGAACAGTTTCTTTTGGCCTACAGCCGGATTCCCGTGCGTGCTGCCGCCACAACCGCCAATCGGGACAAACTGGTCAATCTGGAAAACGCCATCAACCGGCTCAATATGGAAAATCCTCATTTCGAGCCTCAGCTTTCCCATACGCTGGCGGAAAAGCTCGACTTCCAGCTGGTGCATTACACGCCCCAGGAAAGTCAGTATATCAAGATGTCAGCGCCATTGCGGGTTGCCATTTACGGTGGGGTTTATCCCTATGTTATCTACGATGAGGCCCAGAAAAAAGCCCTCGGCATTTATCCCGACCTTATCAGCCAGCTGGTGAAAAATTCCGGTCTGGAATTTACCTATGTCCATGTACCCACCTATGACGATGCCGTAAACCTGCTGAAATCCGGACAGGCGGATTTGATGCTGGACATCTATGCGGGGCCTGAAGACCATCATCCCTTCTACTACACCAATCCCCTAACGACCCTCCCCTATACCTTCATCGGCTCCACAAGTCAGACGCCATCTTCTGCTGACAACATAAAACTGATTGTCCCCCGCCCCGAACCATCGCTGATGAAGTTCTTGCAGCAGAAATTCCCCTCCTGGGACATCACAGCCAGCCCTGCACCAGCCGCCGAGGCGCTCAACGCCCTTGACCAGAAGCCCGGAACTCTGGCGCTCATCCGCAACTCCATGCTGGAAATCGACCGTCCCCTGATGCTCCATCCTGATCTGGTCATTATCCCCGATGCCTCCATCAACGTGCCCATAAGCATCATCATCGCCCCCAGCCAACCCCGTATTCTGCAGGGCATTCTCAACAAAGCTATCACCCAGACCGACCCGGAAAAGCGCCTCCATATCATCCAGAAGCACATCATCAAGGCACGTCCCGGCTTTTCCCTGCAGCATATCCTCACCTTCTACCCCCTGCAGACCGGACTTGTCTGCGGGTTGATTCTGCTGCTGCTGGCCATCATGATCTTCCTCGACCACCATAGCCGGGCCATGTCCAAGGCCAAAAAGCTTCTACAGGAAAATAACACGAAACTCAAGGCCACCATCCTTGAATTGCAGGAAACCACCCAGAGCAGGGAGTTCTACAAGGAAAAAGCAGAAATCGACGCACTTACCGGCGTTTTGAACAAAGCGGCCATTGAGACCATCGGTCAGGAAATGCTGAACACTCCGTTTCAGCAGAGCCACTGTCATGCCCTCTTCATCATCGACCTGGACCACTTCAAGGAAGCCAACGATACCCTGGGGCATCAAAAAGGCGACGAAATCCTGCACCATTTTGCCCTGAATCTCGTCCATATTGTGCGGTCCCATGATGCCGTCGGCCGCTTCGGCGGAGATGAGTTCATCCTCCTGCTGCAGGATTTCCCGCAGGAAGCCATCGCCTCTGTAGCCCGTCGCGTGATGGAAGCAGCACACAGCCTCGAACCTGCCAGCGACAAGTTCCCCGGCCTGTCGGCCAGCATTGGCATCGCCCTGTATCCCGTTCACGGCAATGACTATCAGGAACTTCTGCACCATGCCGACCAGGCTCTATACTATGTAAAGGAACACGGCCGGAACAACTGGTCCCTGCCTCATCAATAACATCCCCCAGCATTCCATACAATCGGTTTATAAAAAAGCTCGCTGCGAGACATTGTCTCCAGCGAGTTTTTACTTATTTTATGTTAAGCGTCGCTATGGATTTCTCCGCGGCTTCCTTCATCTCCTGATCTCCTTCGGGGTAGAAAAATTCGATGATAAAAAACTCATTATCAAAATTAAGGCCCACACAGTCCACACTGAACGGTATATTTTTATTGTTGACCATGGCGATCTTGGCGCGCGTTATTTCCTGCCCATTTAACTTCTGGCTTTCCATGGACTTTATCTCCGGATGTTTTTCCGCGATATTGACAGCCCACATAAAAGTTCCCAAGTTGTATTTTACCACATCTTTCGGATCATCCAAACTGCCGTGGAGCACATCAATTACCATCCGGTCAGACTCGTTTTGATAACGAACGGACTCCTTCACCGGGCCATTTGGATGCGGGTCTGCTACACGCTTGAGCGCAAACGGCATCTTCATTACCACCTGACCGCCATCATTCTTAGGCAGGCTCACCGTCTCCCAACCAGCCGGCACGGAAACATCTTCACCACCGCCATGGAACTTCAATCCCGAAGAATCGGCTTTTATCATACAACCCGCCGATGCCACCATCACCATCAGCATCATCATTGCCAGAAAAAACTTGCCCATACTTTTCTTCATTTTTACTCCTTCCACTTCTCAAAGAAATACCGTGCCACAACATCCCTCGGCACGGTGTTACCGTTTATGGTCTGCTATAAGATTTATTCCATAAACAATGATAATGCATCTATATTAAAATGGCCTTAAAAAAGAGATAATTTCCAGTTAAATTTAAGCCTAAAAAAGCCCTGAACAAAGGCTTTTATCCTTTATTCAGGGCTTTCTATAATATTACAGTACCTTGCTCAGGTATGCTTTGATTTCGTCGCCGTCTTCCATCTTCATCACGTCAGCGAGGATTTCCTTAGCCTTCGTGGAGCTGATGTTGCGGATTTTTTCCTTAACACGCGGAATGGACGGAGCGCTCATGGAGAGTTCGCTGATACCCATAGCCATAAGGATTACAGCAGCGTTCGGGTCGCTGGCCATTTCACCGCACATGCCGGCCCAGATGCCGTTTTCACGAGCGCTGGTGATGGTGCGCTGAATGAGCTGCAGTACAGCCGGGTTGAAGTGGTTGTAGAGTTCAGCGATGTTGGCGTTGCCGCGGTCGCAAGCCAGCGTGTACTGAACGAGGTCGTTCGTACCGATGGAGAAGAAGTCTACATACTTAGCGAGTACCGGCGTCATTACAGCAGCCGCCGGGGTCTCAACCATGATACCAACCTGTACATCTTCAGCATAAGCCTTGCCTTCATGAGCCAGTTCCAGCTTAGCTTCTTCGATGAATTCCTTAACCTTCTTGAATTCTGCTACGTTGATGATCATCGGCACCATGATACCAACTTTGCCGTATACACCAGCGCGCAGGATAGCTTTCAGCTGCGGCAGGAAAAGGTCCTTGCGCTGCAGGCTGATGCGAACTGCACGGTAGCCCAGGAACGGGTTTTCTTCTTCCGGAATGTTGAGGTACGGCAGGGGTTTGTCACCGCCGATATCCATGGTACGGATAACGCAGAGGTTGCCCTGGCACTTTTCAACAGCTTCTTTGTATGCCTTGAACTGGTCTTCTTCATTGGGGATATCCTGACGGCCCATGAATACGAACTCAGAACGGAACAGGCCTACGCCCTTAGCACCATATTTGAGAGCGTTATCAACGTCCATATGCGTGCCGATGTTGGCCATGAGGTCAACCTTCACGCCGTCCGTCGTAACAGCCGGCAGGTCTTTGAGCTGAGCGTAATGAGCAGCCAGTTCCTGCTGCTTCTTGATTTTTTCGTTGTAACCAGCCAGTTCTTCTTCGCTGGGGTTCACGAGAATCTTGCCTTCTTCGCCGTCCATGATAACATGGTCGCCGTCAGCAATCTTGTCGATGCGGTCTTCTTTGTTCAGGCCAACGATGGTCGGAATAGCGCGGGCTTTGGCAATGATAACTGCATGAGCCGTCGTGGAGCCGGAGCCCAGGATAACACCGGCAATCTTGTCGGTCGGCATGCCAGCGATAACGGAAGGCTCGATTTCACGGCCGCAGAGGATAACTTTTTCGTCACCCAGTTCCGGCTCTTTAACGCCCAGGATGTACTTAGCTACGCGCTTACCTACATCACGGAGGTCAACTGCACGAGCTGCGAAGTATTCATCTTCCATCATCTCGAACATCTGTGCCTGTTCTTCAGCAGCTTTGAGGACAGCCTGCGGAGCATTGGCATCTTCTTCGAGCTTTTCTTCGATTTTCTGGGCCATCATGGGGTCCTGCACCATCATGCGATGCGCTTCCATGATTGCAGCCTGCTCAACCATGTTCTGCTTCTGCAGACGGTCGATGTTTTCACGCAGGGTTTCTGCTACGGCGGTCAAAGCGTCCTGAGCCTTCTTGCTCTCCACTTCTTTGGATTCCGGCTGGTAATTTACCAGATAGCCGTCCAGGTTCTGACCTGCCAGCATGATTTTACCGATGGCGATACCGGAAATAACGCCTTTACCTCTGATTGCTTCTGCCATTTTATTTCTTTCCCCCTGATTGTAAATACGATACATACAAGAAACGCCTTCCTCCAAAGTTCCAATCCTTGGAAAGAAGGCGATTCCTAAGATTCCAATTTAGTAAATTATTCTTCGCCGAACTTGGAATCAACGAGGTCTTTCAGAGCCTTAACTGCATCTGCTTCGTCCGGACCGTCTGCAACGATGGTGATTTCCGTGCCCTTAACGAGACCCATGCTCATGATCATGAGGATGGATTTAGCGTCAACGGTCTTACCCTTAGCCTGAATCTGAACCTTGGACTTGAACTTCGTAGCCGTCTGTACGAAGATGGAAGCCGGGCGGGCATGGATACCAGTCTTGTTTTCAATCGTTACAATTTCCTGAGTCATTTCTAAAACCTCTCCATTCTTAAAAAACCACAACATATCCTAACCGCTAAACAGCGGTTTATGAACTATAATGTTGCTAACTGCCTTATATAAATGCAAACAGCGTGCCAACTTTTGTAAAAACTTGGTAATTTTTTCGCAAAAGCCCTGCCAGCAACCCATAACGATGTTAAAAAATAATATTTATCCCTCTGCAGTTCCCAGCTAACAATAATTGTTTCGGTAAAATTTACCAACTCACGTCATTTCTCTGGTAATTTTTGCCAATCATGGTATTTTTTACCAATTATACCAATCCGTATTTCCGGGCTTTGGCCGCCACCGTCTTGTGCGTGATTTTTAATTCCTTAGCGGCGGCATTGAAACTGCCACACTGTTTCAACGCCTTGGCAATGATGCGCTTCTCATATTCCTCCCAGGGGAGCACGGCGCTTTCCGTTTCGAGGCGCTGCACCTCCCTGTCCGCCGCTTCGCCCTTGATATAGGAAGGAAGTGCCGCAACCGTAATGGTGTCGCTGTCCATGAGGGTGATAACCCGCTCAATGACATTTTCCAATTCCCGCACATTGCCCAGCCATTTGTAGCGCATGAGGATATCCATAGCTTCAGGCGTAATACTGCGGACAGTCTTACCGGTACTGACGCTGACCTTCTCGATAAAATGCTCCACGAGCAGAGGAATGTCATCAATGCGGTCCCGAAGCGGCGGCAGGATGATGGGAATGACGTTGAGACGGTAGTACAAATCATCGCGGAAGGTTCCGTCCTTCACCATATCTTCCAAATGGCGGTTGGTGGCGGCAATAATTCGCACATCCACATGAACAGTTTCTTCACCGCCGACACGGTCAAATTCCTTCTGCTGCAATACACGCAGAAGCTTGACCTGCATCTTCTTGTCCATCTCGCCGATTTCATCGAGAAAAATCGTGCCGTGGTCGGCCAGTTCAAACTTACCGAGCTTGCGCTTCACCGCGCCGGTGAAAGCGCCCTTCTCATGACCAAAGAGTTCCGATTCCAGCAGAGTGCCGGGAATAGCCCCGCAGTTCACGCGGATAAAGGGTCCTCTGCGCCGCTCACTGGCATAGTGAATGCCCTCGGCAATGACTTCCTTACCGGTGCCGCTTTCCCCGCGAATCAGCACCGTGGCCGAGGATTGCGCCGCCTTGGAAGCCAATGCCAGCACGTCAATGACCTTGCCGCTTTTGCCGATATAGTTGGCAAAGGCGTTGGCGGTCTTTTTCGTGCGCAGAAGTTCCTGTTCCAAATACTCTGCTCTGGCTGATACCTGCGACAATCTGGCCATAAGGTTTTGCAGTTCCGTAATATCCTTGATGACCGATACAACACCCGCGATTTCACCGTTGATGAAGATGGGATTGACATTGGCTACGACCGTTGTGCCATCCTTCTTGCGGCTGATGCTGCCAATGCGGGCCACACCAGTGCGGAGCACCGCACAGCGATTGCCATCCGGCGCTGTCTTAAAGACATTCTGCCCCATGACCATCTCAGGCGTCTTATGGACAATGCGCAGGTAAGACGGATTCACATAGGTAATCTCTCCGGTTCTGTCCACCACGCAGATGCCGTCCTGCACCGCCTCCAAAATCATCTGCAGGCGTTCCTGCATCAAGGCATTTTCATGGAGCAGCTTATCCATCTCATGGATTTTTCCCGGCTCCCGCAGCTCGAAGTCGCCTTCCAAAAAGCGTACCATCTCGTAGACTGCCTGCCGCCCGGCATCACCTTCCGCCGATACAAAGACCGAATCGCCTTTGCCGATTTTGAGCGCGACGAGCTTCATCAGACTGCGCATCTCAAACCGCTCACTGCGCTGACTGCGCAAAAACAGAGGCGTTGCATATTTTTCGCCGAGTTCCCTTGCCCGCTGGACAATCATGGCCGCAATGCGGGCATGTATGCCGCTTTCGTGGTGAACCACAGCTTCCTGTTCATACATCATCTGGCCATCGTTCCTTTCTTCCCTTCATTATACTATAACTCCAGAGCAAAATCAGCGAGTAACAATAAGAATACAAATATTTATCTGCACAAATCCACGAGAATATGGTATACTGTGGGGGAAGGTTCGCTAATTTTGCACAAATGTGTAAACACTGGCAGGAATTTTCCTATTATTGTCGAAAAGTTTATAAGATGGTGAGTATATTTGCATAATGCTCACTTTCAGGAAGAGGTGAGAAACATGACATTTATCCTGATAACAGGATCCATCATGGCCATCAGCATCTTCCTCATTTATCGGCTATGTCGCTTTTTTAACATCGAGATGAAGTGGACTTCGCTGGTGCTCTGTGCTGTGATGGCCTTCATCGTCAATGGCATGGCAATCACCATGAGTCCTTTCCTCGACCGCGGGCATTACCTGCGACTAGGGATATTGGTCATAACGGCAGCGGCAGTGGTGACAATCTTCAACGAACGAATGCTGCGCCGGGAGGAAGCTCTTGCTGGCAATTGCACAGTTCTGCCCACCGAGCAGCTGCCTGTGGAAGAAGAACCGCCTACAGAAGATATACTGCCGGCAACAATGCAGGAACCTATGGCCGAAATGACCCCGTCCGAACCTGCTATCCCCTTAGAAACAGCACCGGTAGAGCAGCCCACAGCGGTTCAGGAAGTTCCCCCAGAAGAAAACTCTGCAGCTCCGCAGAAGAACAACGAAGCAGAAAAAGCTGTCGAAGAAGCAAAATTAGCAGCTCAGGCTATCGCGGAAAAAGAAGCCAAACTTGCAGCAGAGAAGGCCGAAAAAGAAGCGCAGGCGATTGCCGAAGCCAAGGCCAGAAAAGAGGCCAAGGAGCGGGCTGAACAGAAGAAACGCGAAGCTGCTGCCCGCAAGAAAGCAGAGGCCGAGGCGAAGGCCAAAGCCGCTGCCGAAGCAAAGATTCGGGCAGAAGCAGAGGAAAAAGCGCGTCAGGAACTTGCTGCGAAGCGTCAGGCTCACGAACAGGAACTCAAGCAGGAGCTTGCGAGCATGGACAGCCTCGATGCCATTTTGGACTTTGCTTACGAAGCCAAGGATGCACAGCCCAAAGATGCCATCTTTGCCTATCACGAAGCCATTTCCCGCTACGGCGACGACGACTACACACCGTTCCTCGTCATCGAGCTGGGCAACCTTTATAAAGAACAAGCCAATTACAGCGGTGCCATCGCCGCTTACAAACAGGCACTTACCATGCCTATCATTGCCAAAAACGATGCCATGTGTCAGGAGTTCACCAAGAACATCCACTATCTGGGCACCGTTCAGGATATACTTGCCAAACATGCTGCGCTTTCTACGCCTTTCCCGCAAATTCCGGGAGATATCATGCAGGAAATCGAAACCGAATTCCAGGCTCACAGTGGCAGCGCAAAATAATTGGAGGAATTTTTAATGAAGAAAAGTGTAGAAATCCTTGGTCTTCCTATCATCAGCATTACGGAAGGCCGCGAGCTGGGCGTCAGCAAAACGCTCCTTATCGATGCTAAGAACGGCACAGTAGCAGCTATCACCATCGAAGATGCTGACTGGTACCGCGGTGTAAAACTCATTCCCTATGAGTCCGTTATTGCTATCGGTGACGATGCCGTAACCATCACCAACAGCGAAAACATCCTGACTTTGGATGCTGCTGGCGACTACGAAGCTCTGCTGGATGAAAATATCCGCATCATCGACACCAAAGCTATCACCAAGTCCGGTACGATTCAGGGCAAAGTAACTGAACTCTACATCGGCGACGATGGCAAAATTGAAAAATGCGAAATCACTGCACCCGATGGCACCACTTCCGACATTGCAACCGACCAGATTTCCATCTTCGGTAAGCAGGTAACGGTTATTGACCCCACCGGGGAAAAAAAAAATAATGTAATGCCCAGTGCTCCTGAGGCTCCGAAAGCTGCTCCCGCACAGCCGGAAGCACCGAAGGCCGAAGCAGCACCGAAAGCTGAGGAAGCTCCCAAGGCTGCTGAGCCTGCCAAAGCAGAAGAAGCACCGAAGGCTGATGCTCCGAAAGAAGAAGCAAAACCTGAGCCCAAGAAAGAAGCTCCGAAAGCTGCTCCTGCTCCCAAGGCTGAGCCCAAGAAAGAGGCTCCGAAAGCAGATGCCGCCAAACAGGCCGCTGCTGACAAAGCGTCTGAAGAACGCCATCGCCGATTTCTCCTGGGCAAGAAAGCCGCTCGCGACATTAAGATGGATAACGGCATCGTTATCGTAGAAGCAGGCCAGGACATCACCGAGGAAGTTCTCCAGAAAGCAAAACTGGCTAACAAGTTCATCGAACTTTCCATGAACGTACAGTAAGATAACAAAAATCCCTTCCGCAGATTGCGGAGGGGATTTTTTCGTGCGGGCAGGAATACGTTCCCCCGGTCGCGAAATAGTAACGAAAACACAGTTGTTTCGTGGCCAGAAAGGAAGGGATTTTTATGCGCAAGCCACAAGGAAGTATTAAGACATTATTCGTCGTCAGCATCATCCTGCTGACTGGTATACTGCTTTCTATCCAGACCTTTATCAACATTGGACAATTCAAAAGCAGTATGGAAGACCAGGTAAAAGCCACCCTGACCGAGCAGTCCGGCGCCATTGCCGGGAAACTTGACCAGCGCATTTTGCAGGTAGCTCAGAAAACCGCAGGGCTGGCCCGTGGCGTCACCCAGCTGAAAACCTATGACACAGATGTCATGTACGGCATGGCAGACGGCTATGTACTCTCTGACCCGCTGATCATCGGCAGTGGCTTTTGGTTCGAGCCCTTCGCCTATCAAGCAGACATCGATTACTTCGGCCCCTACCGTGCGAAAAACGACAAGGGCTCTGTTGACTTGGACATGGAGTACAGCAACGCCGAATACGGCTACACCAAATTCGACTGGTACCAGAACGCCATGAAGGCCCCCGGCAAAGTAGCCTGGACCGGCCCCTACCTTGACGAAATAACCGGCACAACCATGCTGACCAGCGCCGCCGCCGTACAAAAGGACGGCAAAAATGTGGGCACTGTCACCGTGGATATCGGCATCACCGAACTCGAAGACTATGTCAAAGGCATTCAGGTCGGTCAGAACGGCTATGCCTTCTTGGTCAGCCAGGAGGGCTTCTACCTTGCTTCCCGTGACGACAGCAAGAACATGAAAGCAAAAATCACCGAAGAATCCTCCCCGGAACTGGCCGCCTTGGGCAAGAAAATCGTGGGACTCACGGAAGTATCCCTGACGGAAAGCGCGGTATTCGGTGAGGACAGTTATGTGATGGCCGCACCACTCTGTATCGACAACATGAAACTGGTCCTTGTGGCACCCAAAGCCGACTATACTGGCCCCATCACCAAATCCATCTACCTCAGCATCATCATGGCCGTATTGGTTATGGTAATTCTCTGCACCGCCATGATTATGATTTTCAACCGACGTATCGGCGGCCCCATCCATCACCTCATGGAAGAAGCCGCCAAAATTGCCGACGGCAATCTCCAGAGCCAGCTCCGTATCACGGGTGACGACGAAATGGGTGCCCTTGGCAACTCCCTTAACCATATGGTAGCCAACCTACGCAAGGTTATCGGTCAGGTCAACGATATGTCACAGCAGGTGGCTGCTGCCAGTGAAGAACTCACCGCCAGTGCAAACCAATCTGCCCAGGCCTCCCACATGGTAGCCGACAGTATCGTCTCCATTGCCGAAGGTGCCAGCGAGCAGGCCAGCGATGCCGGCAATATCCAGGCCACCGCCGAACAGGTGACCGAATCCGCCCAGGACATCGTCAAAGGCACCAAACAGGTCTACGACCATGCAATACAGGCTAAGGACAGAATCACCACAGGACGCCAGTCCATCGTACAGGCCGTGGAACAGATGAATAACATCACCGCCAGCACCGACAGCATTCAGGCCTCCATTGAAAAGCTCGACACCAGCTCGCAAAAGATTGCCGATATCGTGCAGATGATTACCGGCATAGCTGAACAGACCAACCTGCTGGCCCTGAACGCCGCCATCGAAGCGGCCAGAGCCGGAGAAGCAGGCCGTGGCTTTGCCGTAGTTGCCGACGAAGTACGCAAACTGGCCGAAAGCTCCAACCAGTCCTCCCAACAAATTGCCGAGCTGGTTCAAAGCAACCTACAGGATATGAAATCAGCTGTTGAAGCCAGCCACAGCGGTGCCCAAAGCGTACAGTCCGGCATTGCCACCGTGCAGTCCGCCGACAAAGTCTTTGAAGAAATCGTCGCTGTCATAGACGACTTGACCAACCAGATACAAACCATCGCAAAAGGCATCGAATCCATGGCCGCAGAAAACGAACGTATGCTGCAAGCTAGCATCAATATCGCCAATACCAGCGGCAAAAACTCCGACGAAGCCCAGTCCGTATCCGCCGCCGGCGAAGAACAAAGTGCCTCCATGCACGAAATCTCCGACGCCGCCCGCAATATGGCAACACTGGCCGGAGATTTGCAGGCAGAGATGCAGAAGTTTAAGTTGTAATATAATCATTCACGCCAAAGGCCGTTCCCACGAAGGAACGGCCTTTCTCTGCCTCTTTATAACACCTTTGCTTATTCCGTTGCCAAAACAGCTTCTTCCTCCGCTTTAAGCTGTGCCATGTCCTCACGGACTTCGCCGTTCCAGCGGTATTTGACGGTCAGCACCAGTACGGCAGCAGCCAGCATGAAGGCGGCCATGATGTAATATCCCAAATCAAATGCGCCAGTATTGGTCTGTACCCAGGCCATCATATTCGGACCTACCCAACCGCCGATATTGCCGCAGGAATTGATGAGAGCGACAGAAGCAGCCGCGGCCGGGCCGGTCAGGAAAGTGGTCGGAATCGTCCACCATACGCCCATGGCGGCGTAAATGCCGATAGCAGAAAGGCACACGAGGAACAGGGCCATGCCCATGCTGTCCACCAGTGGGGAGCAGCCAAGACCGATAGCACCAACCAGCAGGGCGCCTGCCACATGCCAGACTTTATCGCCCGTCTTTGTCGAAGTATGGCCGATAATCACCTGTACCACGAGAGCAGCAATCATGGGAATAGCGATAGCGCCGCCCAGGAGGCTGGTTGACCAGCCGGAAAGTCCTTTGAGCACCGTGGGCATCCAGAAGTTGAAGCCCCAGAAACCTACTACCCAGAGGAAATAGATAAGACAGAGTTTCAGCACCTTTGGCTCGCAGAAGGCCTGCCAAACGGTGTATTTTTTTACGCGATGCATAGCAGCCTGTTCTTCTTCATACACTTTATTCAAGTATTCCTTTTCCGCATCTGTGAGCCAATGGGCCTGTTCGGGGCGGTCTTTGACGGCGAAGAAGAAATACACCGCAAACGCCAGCGCGGGCAGTGCTTCGAGGATAAAGAGTTCCTGCCAGCCGTGCAGGCCGAACAGGGAAGTTTCGAGCAGAACACCAGCCAATGGCGCACCGATAATCGTGGAAATCAACAGCGATGTCAGCATCAGTGAAGTTGCTCTTGCACGCTCCCCAGCGGCAAACCAACGCGGGAATAATACCGAATAGATGACCGGATACAAGCTGGCTTCTGACGCCCCCAGCAGGAACCGGCACAGGTAAAATTCCGACGGTGTTTTCACGAAGGCCATATACACGCACACCAATCCCCAGGTGAACATGATACGGGCAATCCACTTTGTCGCGGAGAACTTCGCCGCAACCAGCGAGCCGGGCACTTCAAAAATCAGATAGCCCACGAAGAAAATTCCGGCGCCCATGCCGAAGATTTCCGGCGTCAGCCAGGGCATATCTGCCGTCATGGTGAGTTTGGCGTAAGCAACATTGACCCGGTCAATGCAGGCAATGATGGACACCAGAAACACTGGCAAAATGATGCGTAAGTCCCGCTTGCGCTTGAGTCGTTGTAAGTCTAAAGCTTCCATAAATAATCCTCCCTTTCAATAAAAAAAGCCCGTCCCGCGAAGGGACGGACTCATTATCCGTGTTACCACCCAAATTCCCTGCCTGTTTTTATGACAGGGCACTCTACTACGTACCAGCATACGCGGCTTCTGTAACGGGAAGCCCCCGTGGCCGCCTACTGCCTTTGACATGTCAAATGCGTTCAGCACCATATCTCAAGGATGATTTTCCATTTCTGCTGGACTATCGGCTTACACCATACCCGATTCGCTGGAAGTCTGCTGGGAAATGTACTCTTTCCTCTCATTGACTGTATCTGTATTGTGGATTATTGTTTTCTTGAACACGTTTATTATCTTAGCACCGGAGTGTAAAGTTGTCAACCGCTATGCGAAAAAATTTCCTTCTCCAGCATATCTCCTACTTTGTTGGCCATATGCGATAAATCCTGCAGATGAATATAGTCGGAGCCATAGATTTTGCCTGCTGCCTCCGTCACCAGCTCCGCGGAAATCACGCTGTTTATCAGCGCCATAACGGCAAATCCCTGCGCTTTCAGATACTTAACACCCTGGGCTGCATCTTCCCTTGCCGGAAGGCCGCCGTAAATTGTGGCGGTGCCAAGGCCCTCGGCTGGAATAAGCTGCTCATCGCTAGGGTCGGCATCGGTCAGGATAAAAAGCAACTTCCTGCCGGGCATCTCTCCCCAAAGCTCCGGCACCGCCCGCAGGGCCAGCCCGTCCCGGTTCCAGCCCTGCGCCTTGTAAGCGAAGATTCCCCGACTTGAACTGTCGTCAAAGCCTTTTAGCAGGCGCAGAATTGTGCAGCCGCCCTGACTGAAAAAGGAGGCCGCTGCCAATCGGATTCCCGCCTGTCCCAAGGCCTCGGCCAACAGATACGCCTGCGTAGCAATCACCATCTGCCGCCCCTGCCGGGAGTCCGAAGCATCCAGCAGCAGCATCACGGAAAAATCAGCATAGCTTACCTTTTCCGCCGCCGTAAAAACCCGGCTGTCCTGCAATTTCACGCCCCGCCATACCCGGCCGGGTGCCAGGCGTCCGCTGCGGGCCGGCAGTTCCATGGGCTGGCGGTGTACGAGCAAAGCATTTTGCAGGCGGCGGGTAAGTTCCCGTAATTCCGTATGGAACCACATCTGTTGCTGCTGAAAAAATTCCCAATTCTCACTTTGCACGTTCCCCGTTTCTCCGGTAAACCAAAGCTGGGCATGGCGATGGATGCCCCGGCAAAGTTTTCCTTCTATCCCGCTTAACCGTTCCTGACTGAACAACGGCTCGCCGTAAAGGCGGCTAAGTTCCGCCTCTGACTTCCTGCCCACCTTCACCCCCGGCCAAAAGGATTTTTCCTCAGCCACATTTTCACCTGCAGCAGGCAGCAGCATGCCCGCCGCAAAATTCTCCCCATAGCGACTATGCAGGGGCAGAATTTTATGCAAAAGTGTCTTGAGCCTTGGCGATAAAGAAAAGTGCAGGGCTTTGCGCGGGGCACCGTACCAATGAAAGCGAAAGAAGCGCTTGATAATCCGCTCCATGGCGGCAATGATTTCCTCAGTACTCATTTGTCCTGTAAACTGCAGGGCTTTATAAAGTTTCCTGTCCCAAGGGTTTAAGAGTTCCGGCTTACCGCCCAAAATCTCCCGACAGCGGGCGCATTTGAGATTATGGGCCAGTTCCTGCCGCAGCATAAGCTGTTGAAAGGACAAGTCCACATCCTCCCGCAGAAACCGCGCCGCATGCTGACGGCGCAAACTTGCCAAAACAGGGCGGGCAGGCAGTTCCTTTTCATAGGCCGCCGCTTCCAGTCCCAACCAGAAAAGATCCACAAAGAGCTCTCCCAGCAGGGATTTATCCAGCGTATTTTGCAGGTAAGCGGTCAGTTTTTCTGCATCATAATGACGGTGAACCAGTCCCACAATTGAATTGAGGTATAAATCCGGTTCACCGTCTGCGTAAAAGGACAAAAAGGCCGGGCGAAAGTCATAGCGCCCTGCCGCTGTCCAGACAATATTGCGTGCCCGTTTCTGCCGCTGGGCATGAAGATTTTCCTTTGACATGTCAAATTACCCCGCAAAGATTTCTTCCCTGCCCCAGTCCGCCGGCAGGCGCAGGGCGATAATGTCCTCAGCCAAAGCCCGCTCCTGCAAATCAAAGCATTTGCCCGTGAGCCCCATGGAAAAAGCCTGTCCCGCCGTAAGCCCCAGCTTAATGAGACGCAGGGATTCCAATAATCCCCGCAAGTCCAGCGCCCGGCCAGATATTTCCCGGGCTTCGTATTTCTGCCGCAGGTCGAGGAACAAAGCTACCATTGTGCGGGCAGCATTTTCCCGCAAATCCGGGAATTCGTATTTTAACAGGGAGGTAAGCTCGCTTTCGCCGGGCACCGGCATATGAATGACCACAAAGCGGGATAGCAGCGCCTCATTCAGTTCACGCGTGCCGCTGTAGCCATAGTTCATGGTGGCGATAAAGCGGGTGGCAGGATGAAGGTTTAAGCGGTCATAGCCCGGCACCTCCAGCTGGCGCCGATGGTCGAGCAGCGAATGGAGCACCGCCAAGGCCTCGTTGCGGGCCATATTGATTTCATCGAGGACGCAGATGCCGCCCGCCGTCACGCACTCATGGACAGGGCCGGGCCGGAAGCAGACTTCGCCGCCTTTGAAAGTGTCCATGCCAATCAGATAAGATGCATCCACATCAATATGAAAGGACACATTCCAAAGTGGCCGCCCCAAGAGCAGCGCCAGATTCTCTGCCAGAATATTTTTGCCTGTGGCTTTAGGCCCTGCCAGCAGGAGGTTTGCCCCCGCCAACAGAGCCGTCAATGCCGCTGTTAAAATTTCTGTGCCAAAGTAGGGAAAACGGGGCGTATTTACCTCCCTTTTTCCCTGCCAGGGATTAGCCTCACGAAAGGCCGCAGCCTGCGCCAAAAGCTCAGGCCGCAAGCCCTGTCCACCGAAAAAATTCCTCATTTCCTCCGCTGTCAAAACGAGTCACCTCCCAGGTGCTATCCGCCGTTAACCTTTGGCTGACACTTCGTTATATACGTCCTTGAGCAAGGTTTCCTTGCGCAGGGACAGACATTCGCACTTTCTGTCGTCTGCATCCACATTGCGGATGGTTTCAAGGATAATCTCACCAATCATCGGCGCATCATCGTAGAAGATATCCGCCATATCCTGATGGGACCATTTTTCCTTAATCCCCTCGCCGTAGTTCACCGTGAAGTACAGGCCTGCATAGCAGGCACCGATTTCGCGCGCCAGATAGACCTCGGGGCAGATGCTCTGGCCCACGATATCGGCATGGCCGTTCATCATGGCCACTTCGGCCGGACTTTCAAAATGGCGGCCATCGGTTACCGCATAGGTCCCGCGGATAAATACCCGGCCGTCAAAACGCTTCTTAGTAGCCGCAATCAAAGCCTGCCGCATTTCCGGGCACAGGGCATCACGCATCACGAGCAGATAGCGGCCATCGAGCATCACATCCTTGCGCACGGAAAGGTCGAGATAATCATCCGGAATGATGAAGTCCCGCAAATCGAGCAGCTTGTTGACGGTGCCTACACCACCTTCGGAGATAATGCGCTTAACACCAGCTTCGCGGAAAACCCAGAATACCTGCCGCGAAGCATCCGCTCGGGTTACGCCGCTGCGCCAGCCGTGCATCTTGACGGTGAGCACCCGCTTTTCGCCCACACGGAACAGGCGCATAGCGGGGCTTTCGCCGTAAGGCGTATTAAAGCGCAGATTGTCGGCCAGAATTTCTACATCCTTATCGGTCACGTTGGCCGGAAAATTGCTGGATAATGTACCCGAGCCGCCGACTACGGCGTAGGCGGCTGCGGGGATTTTATGGTCATTCATCGTCTTCACACCTCATCCGCCCCTTACGGGGCACCTTTCCCTCAAGGGGAAGGCTTTTTTAATATCGTCTTATTACATTATATTCTGTATCACGCTGAGCGGGCTGTTTGCCTGCGCCCTTTATCAGTTCCGTCATCTTATTGATGGACATTTCATACTGCGTACCAGCGGCCCGCACGACATTTTCTTCGAGCATGATACTGCCGAGGTCATCGGCGCCAAAGCCCAAGGTCAACTGACCGATGCGCTCGCCCTGCGTGACCCAGGAGCCCTGGATATGTTTGATATTGTCCATATAGAGGCGGGTCACGGCCAAAGTCTTCATATAATCCCAGCCGCTGGTCTTTTCGCCGCCCAGTTCCGTATTACCGGGCTGGAAGGTCCAGGTGATAAAGGCGCGGAAACCACCGGTCTTATCCTGCAGGCGGCGGATTTTTTCCATATGTTCAATGCGCTGTGCCATGGTTTCGCCAAAGCCGATAACCATGGTGGCTGTACTCTCCATGCCAATGCTATGGGCGCATTCCATGACATGCATCCAGTCCTCGGTCATGATTTTCTTGGGGCTGACTCGCTTGCGCACTTCGTCCACAAGGATTTCCGCACCGCCGCCGGGCAGGCTGTCCAGCCCCGCTTCCTGCAGACGCTTCAGCGTATCGAGAATCGAAAGTCCTGCCTGTTGGGCAAAATACTGGATTTCCGTGGCCGTAAAGGAATGAATCGTAATCTGAGGGAATTTCTCCTTGATACTGCGCAGCATCGTTTCGTAATAATCAAGACCTAAGTCCGGATAAAGCCCGCCCTGAATCATGACCTGCGTACCACCTGCCGCTACAGTTTCCGCAACTTTGGCCAGAATCTCCTCATTGCTCAGCAGATAGGCGTCCTTGGACTCCTTGCGGCGGAAGAAGGCGCAGAATCTGCACTCATTCTTGCAGACGTTGGTATAGTTGATGTTCCTGTCCACAATAAAGGTCACCGTATCATCAAAGAGCTTTCTTCGTGCATTATCCGCCTGTATGCCAAGTTCAATGGGGTCGCCATTTTTCAGCAGGTCAATACCTTTTTCTTCACTAAGCCGCATCATTCCTGCACCTCCCGATAAAAAGTATCCCGCTGTACTGGTTCATAGCCCGTCTCACGGATAAATTTCTCCAAATCCGTGCGGGTGATGCCCGTGTTAGTCTTAGCGCCGGCGGCATGAATGATTTTTTCCTCACCAATGGTGCCGTCCAAATCATCCGCTCCAAAGCCCAAGGCCAATTGCGCAATCGGCATGGTCAGCATAATCCAGAAAGCCTTGATATGGTCGAAGTTATCGAGAATCAGGCGGGACAGCGCCAGCATCTTCATATCTTCCCAGGAACCCACGCGCTTGAGGCTGCGCTCCTCGCCCAGTTCCGTATGCTCCGGATGGAAGGGGAACAGCATAAAGGCCTGAAAACCATGCGTCTCATCCTGCAAATCCCGCAAGGTAATCAAATGCTGCAGACGTTCCTCAATGGTTTCCACATGACCATACATGATGGACGCATTGGTGCGAATGCCGAGCTTATGCGCCGTGCGCATAACTTCCAGCCATTCATTCGTGGTGGCTTTCTTCGGGCAGATAATCTCCCGCACCCTGTCCGAAAGAATTTCCGCCCCGCCGCCAGGCAGGCTGTCCAGGCCTGCCTCTTTAAGCTCGGTCAGCACTTCTAAAATGCTCTTGCCGCTGATTTTGGCAAAGTTTACGATTTCCACGGGCGTGAACGCCTTGACATCCGCTTCTGGCAGTGCCGCCCGCACTTGCCTTACGATATTCTTGTAGTAGTCAAAATCCTTATCGGGATGCAGGGCGCTGACGATATGAATTTCCGAAAGATTTTTGAGTTCTTTGGCACTGTCCAGAATCTTGGCCACATCATCTGTTTCCAGTACAAAGCCGCGCTTGTCCCCATCCTTTACCTGAAAGGCACAGAGCGGGCAGTTGGCACTGCAGATATTGGTCAGATTAATATGACGGTTTACGGTATAAAAGACCTTTTTGCCGCTTTTGACTTCCTTCATGCGGCGGGCGCATTTAGCCAGAAAGAGCAGGTCATTGTCTTCGTAGAGGGCCAACGCATCTGCCAGAGTCAGCCGTTCCCCAGCTTCCGCCTTTGCCCGTGCGCGTTGCATGTTGTCCATAGCTCCTCCTTAATCAAACGTCCGCAGGATGTTGAAATTGCAGTCGCAGGCCGCCGGAATCCGTCCGGCCTCCCGAATAATGCAGATGATATTATCCTCCGAAAGCGCCGTGGGACTGGTGGCCCCGGCATCATGGAGAATCGTTTCCTTGTGCACCGTGCCATCGATATCGTTGGCCCCAAAGCCCAAGGCCACCTGTGCCACGGGCACCGTGAGCATGACCCAATAGGCCTTGATGTTCGTGAAATTATCGAGCATCAGGCGGGAAATCGCCATGGTACGCAAATCATCCCAGACGCTGGTCTGCTTGATGCTTTCCCCAAGCTCCGTATTCTTCGGCAGGAACGGGAAGCAGATAAAGGTCTGGAAGCCGCCGGTTTCGTCCTGCAAATCCCGCAGGCGCAGCAGATGGTCCACACGTTCCTCCAAGGTTTCAATATGACCATAGAGCATGCTGGCATTGGACTTAATGCCCAACTTGTGCGCTGTGCGAGCCACTTCAAGCCACTCATCCGCCGTGGCTTTATTCGGGCAAAGTTCATCCCGCACCCGGTCGGAGAGGATTTCTGCACCACCACCCGCAATAGCCTGCAGGCCGCCTTCGTCGCGCAGGCGAATCAGCACTTCTTTCACCGACAGTCCGGAGATTTCTGCAAAGTGGGTGATTTCCACGCCGGTAAACCCCTTCATATAAAGTTGCGGATAGGCTTCATGGATGGCTTTGACAATTCCCAGATAATGCTCGAAAGTCCAGGTAGGATGCAGCCCGCTGACCACATGGAGCCCGGCAAGGTTCGGGTCCTGCATAGCATCTGCCACCAGAGCCAAAGCCTGCTCCTTTGTCATTTCATAGGCGCCCTTTTCGTTGCAGTCCCGGCCAAAAGCGCAGAACTTGCAATGGGATGTACAGATATTGGTCAGATTTACGTGACAGTTTACGTTATAGTAGACGATATCCCCGCATTTCCGCTTCCGTACCATGTCCGCCATAGCCCCCAGCCAGGCCAGGTCGTGACAATGGAACAGGCGCAGGCCGTCCTCACGGGTGAGCCGCTCTCCCCGCTGAATTTTTTCCTCTATATCCTTATATTCTTCTGCCGCTAACATTTCCGTCCTCCAAAAATAAAACATACCTTCTAATTATAACACTAAAAACCATGCCTTGCAGGGCAAAAAATTACCCGAAAAAGTTGACAATGAAAAATTTTTAATGGAAATTTAATCCCCTTCTTCTTGTATTTTAATGTTCGCCTTCTATAATGACCAATGTAGTCAGGAGTTAACAAAACTTAGTTTGACAGCAAAGGAGAGATACAAGATGCTTAACACCAAGAATGTTAAAATGACTGCTATCGCCCTTGCCGGAGTTATGAGCCTGGGGATTGGCGGACTTACGGTAAGCGCTGCAGAAGCAAGTCCCTTTCATCATGGACACAACTACGAAGTGCAGGAACTTGCACACAGACACCACAACGAACACCCCAAGAAATATTCCGAGGGTGAGCGCAACACCGCCGCTATTTTGGGCGCAGTAGTTGGTGCCGTTATTGCCAAGAACACCTGATTGGCATCCCCTTAGCTAATTCTTCCCCACGAAGGATTACACATACATTCGATTCCTAAATTCTCTAATTCTCTACTAAAAAGGACATGCCCCCACAGCATGTCCTTTTTGGTATGTTTAATTTTAACGATGTTTTTCTTTATCGGTATTGACCTTGATGTCCTTAATGCCATAATACTTGCAAAGGCCATCCTTGGTCACGCCATTGTCAAAATCGACGAAGAACACATGGCGCAGGGCACGGTTCTTCATGGCAATAGGTTCCATATAGGCGATAGGTTCGCCCTTAGCCGCAGCTTCCTGCACAATGGCAATGCGGGCATCATTTTCCTGTTGCATGGTATAAGTCACCAGCATGGAAGCCGACAAGGTAAAGAGAGCCAATCCCCACGCACCTGCCATCAACACCTTATGCCCATGAGCAGCAAAGTAGCCGCGAATCAGCGGTTCCCGCAGAACAGCTACCGCCGCGATGATAATCATCGCCACGGAACTGAACGTGGCACGGGCCGGGAATGTCGGCGCCGCAATCATCACAAAGTTGTTGATAAGCGCCAGAGCCAGCATATAGCCTGCATAGCGCACAGCCGGAAATGCCTGCCATACTTCCCGCGCGCTGACCTTCTGCGCCAGCATCTTGATGACCGGCGAGGTCAGCCCCAGTTGTTTCTTGACCAATGCATAAACGAAGAAAATCGTCAGCCAGTAAATAGCCATCTCATCAAAACCTTTGAACAGGTTATCGAAATGGTCAATGGTCTTCGGCTTGGTCAATCCCAGAGGAACCATCACTACCGCATAGAGAATATCCCGCACCGTCCAAGCCACAAAGCTGCCATTAAAATAGGACACCACTAACAGAAGGATAACGCCCAACAAGGCCCACTGCCGCCAGCCGAACTGCAAAGGTGCACGGTCTATCGCCAAGCCCTTCTTTTCAGCAAGCTCCAGCTTGTAGATGCGCCAGGCACAAAGCAGCAGCAGAACCAATGGCAGGATATAGAGAAGCATTTCCCCATTGCCCGCAAACTGATTGCCGATATGGGCAAAAATCCCTTTGCCTGCGCCCTGGTCATCATAACGAACGAAATTGCCCGGTGCCCCCACAAGGCCGATAAGCCCCAGCAGGGAACCAAAAGCACCGGCAGGCATCCAGCCTGCCATTTTTCCCTGACGGCGCAGATACCAGCTGATACCAAAGGTCAGGCCTACAACGGTCACCGCCAGATTTTCCACCGACCAGCCGGCGATAATGCCCAACAGGAACATGGGAAGTATCGCCCAACTGCGCAAAGACGCCTGCCCTTTGGCCAGTGTAATATTGTACGGCAAAAGAAACAAGGCCACAGGCACGGCCGACCAGAGGTAAACCGTGGAACCGCTTTTCCAGACAGCCACCTCTCCAAAATGAGGGAAAGACAGCCAGGCAAACAGCCCCGTAACGGCTAAGATAAGCGGCTCCTGCCGCCATTCCACCGAACGGCGGGCATGAAAATAGAGCAGCACCACCAGTGCCGTAAACATCAGGGCATTGGCTATATCAAAGGCAAACTTCCCTAACCAAAGGAAGAAATTCAAACATAAGACCGTAAACATGCGCCCGCCATGCAAAAGATAATGGCGATAAGCCGAATATACCGTGTCCTGCGCCGAAGTTATATGCTCCGTGGTCATCCATATCAGTGAATAATCGTAATCATCACGATGCAATGGCATCAAATGGTTCAGCACCAGCATCAGCAGAAAAATCCCGGCAAGCACCAATAAATTCCTGCCTAAATGGTTTTGACTCTGCGACAAATCCTCACACTCCCCTGTCATCAATCACGTTCATGTGGCAGCCATTCAGCCCGGCTGCCATAAATCATCTTTTTCCCGTTGTGCTCATCGATTAAATAGACCGGTCTGCCCTTACTCTCCGTAAACACACGGCCCAGATACTCACCGATAATCCCCAAGGACAATAGCTGGACGCCGCCCAAAAAAAGGATAACCGTCATCATCGTAGGATACCCGGCTACGGGGTCACCATAACAAAGGGCATTAAAAAGCACCCAACACATAAAAATCATCGCGAGTCCCGATACGCCCAGCCCCAAAATTGTAGTCAAACGCAAAGGAGCTGTGGTAAAAGAGGTAATGCCCTCCACCGCCAGATTATACAACGCCCAATAGCTCCATGTCGTCGTGCCTGCAGCCCGTTTCCCCACATGAAAGGGAATCTCTTTTTTCCGATAGCCCACCCAGGTAAACATGCCCTTGGTGAAGCGCTGATTCTCCCGCATCAGCCGCAAAGCCGCCACACAACGCTTGTCGAGCAGGCGAAAATCGCCTACATCTCGCTGTACCCGGAAACGGGAAACCGCCTGCAGGGCACGGTAAAACAGATTCGCCATATTGCGCTTGAACCAGGTTTCATCATCCCGGTCCGTGCGCTTGGCGCAGACATCATCATAGCCCTTGTGCCACCAGTCAATCATCTCCGGAATCAGCTCCGGCGGATGCTGCAAGTCCGCATCCATGATGATGACCGCATCCCCTTCAGCATGGTCAAGGCCGGCCATCATGGCTGCCTCCTTGCCAAAGTTCCGGGACAAGCTCAGATAATTCACCGCTTCTTCACGGCTGGACAAGTCCTGCAACATGGTCAAAGTATTATCCCTGCTGCCATCATTGACAAATAAATATGTAAATTCACATCCCGGAACCTCATGCAAAACCTGGGACACTTCCGTATAGAACTTCTCTATTACTTCCTGTTCATTATAACAAGGAACAATTATTGTAATCTTATCCATTACGCCCTCCCCTCAGCAGCCCCCATTGTAACACTTTTGGCAGGGCTTGTCGAATTTATAAGTATTCCTCAAACCGCTCCATATCCAGCACTTTGACGCATTTCCCATCCACCGCGATAATTCCCTCTCTCTGCATGGCGGAGAGTTCCCGCGACAGGGAAGGTCTTGTCACCGCCAGATAGGCAGCCATAAATTCGCGGCTGCCAGTAAGTTCCAATTCCCGCTTGCCCTGCAATTCAATGAACAGGAAGCGGATGATTTTCTCCCGCAAGCTGCCGCTGGCCAGCACCTTTATCTTGTTGTGCATGAAGTATGCCTTACGGGCAAAGATGCGCATGAGGTTGCGCTGGATTTTCAGCGCACTGCGGCTGAGCTTGCCGCCTGCTTCCAAGGTGAATAAGTCACTGGATATTTCCAGCAGGCGTACAGGCGTGACGGTTTCCACATACATATCGTAGGGCTGCTTCAGCACCTCGTAGACTTCCCCAAACATATCCCCCGGCTCGTTGATTTCCGACAGGAAGATGCGCCGTCCGGAGAAAGTGTCCTTGAGTATATGCACCTCACCCGCCAACAGGATATAAAGGGATTTGGGCATATCGCCCTCGTGAAAGACAATCTGTCCCTTGGGATATTCCCGCAGATGCACCTGAGCAGAAGCCAACAGTTCCGCCACTTCTTCATCACTCATGCCCGCTGCCAAAGAAGATTTTTTCAGCACCGGAATCAGTTGTTCCCTGTCCCCGCTCATATCTTACTCCTGCACCAGAATCTTTTCGATTTCGACGATGTACATGGTATGATAGTCATTCTGATACCAGCGTTCATCTGCAGCCTTGTCGATAAAACATTCCTGCTTGAGTTCCTGTGCATAGAGCTTGCGGCAGAGCATGGTCACACGGGCCTCATCAAAGTAGGTACGTCCATTGTCATGTTTTACGGTCAGCCCGCTCTTGGCGATTTTATCCTCGTCCCGGCCAGATACCGTACCGAAGTAATTCATCATCTTGCGGCGGTCCTCACCGAATACGGACAGTGTCAGCCCTTCGGACTTATCCACAAATTCCTTCGTATAGCGGGACGGGCGGATGAAGATATAAGCCACCGGCTTGCCCCACATAATGCCCATGCCGCCCCAGGAAGCTGTCATGGCATTGCTTTTGCCCTCTGCTTCTCCTGCAATCAGCAGCCAGTCCTTGCCAATTACCTTAAATACGCTCTCATTAAAATCATCGGGTTTGATTTCTTTTATTGCCATTATAAACACCTTTCCTTTTTCACATTTATCCACAGGAAATTATACCATGGATGCAGAAAATCCACAAAACCTCGGAGTTATCCACAGAATTGCCGTGGATATCCCCAAGATTTTGTGGATAACTTGCATTTATTTTCCCTATATGCTTATTTCTGGTCTTTGAGCGCATCGTCAAGCGTATGCCATGCCAACACGGCACATTTTACCCGTGCGGGCATATGGGCCACGTTTTTGAGCGCCAGGGCTTCGTCGAGTTCTTCGAGTTCATCCTCATCCACCAGTTCGCCTTTAATCATGGAGATGAATTTATTGGCAAGGCGGCGGGCATCTTCAACACGCTTGCCGCGGATAAGCTCGGCCATGATATCGGTGCTGGCCTGGGAAATGGCGCAGCCCACGCCGGTAAAGGCAGCTTCTTTTACAACGCCGCCTTCCACCTGCAGTTCAATGGTGATTTCATCACCGCAGCTGGGGTTCTTGCCCTTCATCTGACAGGTGGCACAGGAAAGTTTATGCTTATGGTCGGGGTTGCGGCTATGTTCTCCTAAAACTTCCGTATACACATCATCAAGCGCCATAACCAAGTACACCTCTTACTTTCTTTAACGATTCAATCCAGCGGTCAATGTCTTCCCGCGTGTTATACAGGTAGAAGCTGGCCCGGCAGGTCGCATTCTGCCCGAGATAACGGTGCAGGGGCTGAGCGCAGTGATGGCCCGCCCGCACGGCTACGCCGTCATTGTCGAGAATGGAGGCCACATCATGCGGGTGCACATCCTTGACATTGAAGGCGATAATGCCCGTCTTGTTGTCCTGCGTCGTGTCACAGCCGTATAGCTCAATAAACGGCAGTTCCCTGAGCTTAGGCAGGGCATAGTTCAGTAAATCCGCCTCGATGGCCTCAATGCGGTCAAAGCCAATTTTTTCGAGATAATCAATCGCCGCGACCAGACCTGCCGCGCCGCCGACGTTCTGCGTACCAGCCTCAAATTTGGCGGGCACTTCAGCCCAGGTGGAGTCCTGTTCTTCCACATACTCAATCATATCGCCGCCGCGCAGGAAGGGTTCCATCGCATCGAGCAGCGCATATTTGCCATAGAGCACGCCAATACCCATCGGTGAGAGCATCTTATGGCCGGAGAAAGCGAAGAAATCGCAGTCCAAATCGGACACATCGACAGCCATATGGGCTACACTCTGCGAGCCGTCCACCACGCAGACAGCCCCGACACTATGGGCTTTTTTGACAATCGCCTTGACATCGTTTTTGAGCCCTAGCACATTGGACACCTGCGTTACGGCGACGATTTTCGTGCGTTCCGTAATCTTCGTTTCGATATCCTCTGCGGACAAGTTGCCGTCTTTTTCGAGATAGATGTATTTGAGCGTTGCGCCCTTGGCCTTGGCCACCATCTGCCAGGGCACGCAGTTGCTGTGATGTTCGGAAATCGAAATCACGATTTCATCCCCGGCGTTGACATTGTGCAGGCCATAGCTGTAAGCGACAAGATTCAGCGCTTCCGTAGCGTTTTTCGTAAAGATGATTTCCTGCGGGCGCTTGGCTTTGATAAATTCCGCCGTGCGTTTTCGCGCGCCCTCGTAAATGTCCGTAGCCTTAATGGACAGGGCATAGGCGCCGCGATGCGGGTTGGCATTGCAGCCGCCATAGTAGCCGCAGATAGCCTGAATCATCTGTTCCGGCTTTTGGGTGGTGGCGCCATTGTCAAGATACGCCACCTTGCGGCCATTGATTTTATGATTCAATAAGGGAAAATCCTTCAAAAATTCCTGTGCATCAGCCATTAGAAAGCCTCCTTTGCAGGTAAGCGTCAATTTCTGCCTTTAATTCATCGTTGTCAATGCGGTCAAGAACTGGCTGGAAGTTTGCTTCCACCACGAGTTTCTGCGCTTCAGCCAAATCGAGGCCACGGCTCATCAGGTAAAAGAGCTTCTCTTCGTCCATCTTGCCGATGCTTACCGCATGATGGCCGTCCACATCGTCTTCATGGGACAGCATGATGGGCACGCTGCGGTTCTGCACATGGTCGGACAGGACCATAACTTCCTCATCCTCACGCCCCACCGAGCCTTTGGAACCTTCGAGGAAATCCAACGTGCCGCGGAAGGTCTTTTCCGCACCGCCGAGCAGTGCCCCGCGCACCTGCATATTGCCGTCTGTACGCTTGCCCTGCTGACGGATGATGTAGTTGAGGTCAATCTTGCGCCCGCCGTCACCGAAGTACAGCCCCCAGACATCAGCGAAACTGTCGTCACCGGCCATGTCCACCGTAAGTTCTGCCGCCGTATGTTTGGCACCGGCTTCCACGGTCGTATAATTAAACTTTGCGCCCTTGCCCACATAGACCTTGATGCGGCTCGTGGCAGCTTCGTTCTCGTCCACCAGCTGAGCATAAATCAGATTCAGTTCCCCGCCGTCGGCGATATGAGCCTGTACTTCCAGCGCACCGCCCTCACGCCTGTCGAGCACGATGCTCTTGCTTTCGCCGGTTTCCACGAGGATTTTTTCCGTCTGGACATTTTCGCTAAGCCCTGCCGGAACGGGAACTTCATTGACCTTCAGCCACCGCCAGGTACGCATGGGAATGGCGGAAAAAATTTCTTCATTTAACATTGTCTTTTCCTCCTTAATCCCTTACCCCATAGTACCTTCAAGCTCGATGTTGACGAGATTGTTCATTTCGAGTGCATATTCGAGCGGCAGTTCCTTGGCAATCGGCTCGACAAAGCCACGCACAATCATGGCACGGGCTTCTTCTTCGTCAATGCCGCGGCTGGTCAGATAGAAGATGGCCTCATCGCTGATGCGGCCAATCTTGGCTTCATGCCCGATATCGGCCTCATCCCCTTCGATATCCATGACCGGCAGCGTATCACTGCGGCTCAAGTTATCGAGCATCAGGGATTCGCAGTTCACGGAGCACTTGGCGTAAGGCGCGTTCTTCGTCACCTTGACGGCACTGCGGTAGGTCGCCATGCCGCCCGCCTTGGAAATCGTACGGGTGTTGATGTTGGCCGAGGTATGCGGTGCCGCATGGATAACGCTGGCACCCGTATCGAGGTTCTGCCCCTTGGAGGCAAAGGTTACGCCCGTAAACTCACAGCGGGCATTTTCGCCATGCAGCACACTGCAAGGGTAGAGGCAGGAAATATGGGAACCAAAGGAACCGGACACCCATTCGATAATGCCGTCCTTTTCCACCAAGGCGCGCTTGGTGTTGAGGTTCATCATATTGCGCGACCAGTTTTCAATCGTGGAATACCGCAGGCGCGCGCCTTCCTTGACGAAAAGTTCCACGCAGCCGGCATGGAGGTTGGTCACATTATGTTTCGGTGCCGAGCAGCCTTCGATAAAGTGCAGACTGGCATTTTTCTCTACAATAATGAGTGTATGCTCAAACTGACCAGCACCGGCAGCATTCAAACGGAAATAACTCTGCAAGGGCATTTCCACATGGACACCTTCCGGCACATAGACGAAGGATCCACCGGACCAAACGGCGCCATGCAGGGCTGCAAATTTATGGTCCTTGGGCGGTACGAGAGTCATAAAGTATTCCTTGACGATATCCCCGTGCTCTACAAGCGCCGTTTCCATATCGGTATAGATAACGCCCTGCTTGACCATGTCTTCCTGAATGGAGTGGTAAACCACTTCCGAGTCATACTGCGCACCAACGCCGCCCAAAGAGGTCTTTTCCGCTTCGGGAATGCCGAGCCGGTCGAACGTATCCTTGATATCCTCCGGCACTTCTTCCCAGCTGCCGGTCATCTTGGCATCGGGCTGCACATAGGTCACGATATCGTCCATATTTAATTCTTCGAGGGACGGCCCCCAGGTGGGCAGTTCCAGCGAATTATAAACTTCCAGGGATTTTAAGCGGAACTCGGTCATCCATTCCGGGTCATTCTTGCGCTTGGAGATATCCCGCACGATTTCCGGCGTCAGGCCGCTATGAGATTTATAGACCGAATGGTCTTCGTTTTTGATATCGTAGAGGGTGCGCTCGATATCCTCTACATAGGTTTTCTTCTTCTCAGCCATAGCGCTCAACCTTCCTGTTCTTCACGGATATGGGCAAAGCCGCGGCTGTTGATGTCCTCAATGAGTTCCGGGCCGCCTTCTTCCACAATCTGGCCGTTCATCAGCACGTGTACCTTATCCACCTTAAGGTGTTCGAGAATGCGCGTGTTATGAGTGATAATCAGGCAGGAATTTTCCTCGTTATGGAACTTGGCCACACCTTCGGACACAATCTGCACGGCATCGACATCGAGGCCGGAATCCGTTTCATCGAGCAGCGCCAATTTCGGATTGAGCATCAGAAGCTGCAGGATTTCCGTACGCTTCTTCTCACCGCCGGAGAAACCAACATTCAAATAGCGCTGAGCATATTCCGGGTCCATCTTGAGTTCCTGCATGGTGGCCTTGAGTTCCTTGCGGAAGGGCAGGAGTTTTACCTTTTCCCCCGTGATGGCCTGCTTGGCCGTACGGAGCATATTCTCTACGGTGATACCAGGGATTTCCTCCGGGGTCTGGAAGGACAGGAACAGGCCTTTGCGGCTGCGCTCGAAGGTCTTCATCTCCGTCATATCCTCGCCCTCAAATGTCATGGAACCGCTGGTTACCGTATACTTGGGATGGCCCATGATGATGTTCATCAGCGTAGACTTGCCGGAACCATTCGGCCCTAAGATAACATGCACTTCCCCCTTGCCCACGGACAGGGAAAGGCCCTTCAGGATTTCCTTATCCTCTACACCGGCATGGAGATCCTTGATTTCCAAAAGCTGCTCTGCCATTACTAAACTCTCCTTCTAAAACAACAGTGGGAACACTGTAAAAACTTCGTTTATTTAATCCTTAGTAAAATTGTCAGGATTGATTCTTATTTTAGGATGTCGCAAAAGAAAAGTCAATAGATTTCACCAGTTCTCATAAATATTGCATATAATTGAGAGTTATTATCGCAAGAAGGAATTTACCAGCCAATCACGAATAGAAACTGTATGAATAGTCTCGCATAATTCACCAGGGAGGTGGATTTCCCATGCGTTTTCTGATACGGATATTATTACTGCTGATGCTGTGGCTGGCATATTTCCCCGCCAGCGGCTTTAGCGCGGAATTTTTGCGCCCGGCTCTGCGGATAGGCTTCACGGATACCGAAGGCTGCATCTGGCAGGACAAGCGGCTGCTCTATCAAGGCACGGCCTACGAATTCATCGAGGCACTGTCCACCTATCTGAACCGACGCACTGCCTATACCAGCGGTACAATGGAAGAAAATCTCCTGCGGCTGAAATCAGGCAGCATTGATATGATTATCCTGCCCGATGGCCCAATGACCAACCGAAGCACTGAACCCATCCCCGTAAATTTGCCCGCTGGCACTATTTCTGTGCCTTTGGGAGAATCCCTAGGCTGGCTGTTACTGGATGAAAACCGGGCTGAAATGGCGCCTCAGATTTCTGCTGCCGTGAAGACCATCGCCGAGGTCAACCCCTTCTTCCGCCACGACCTGCTGGAAAAATACCATTCCACAGGCCTCAAACTGAATCTCACCCCCGAAGAACAGGCCTATCTCACCACGCATCCCGTTATCCGCACCATGATTTCCCCCCGGCAGGCCCCCTATGCCTATTGGGAAAACGGCAAACCACGCGGGGTTATTGCGGATGTCATCAAGCGGGTGGAATCCGACCTGAATATCAAGCTGGAAGTCATCCCCGAAGAAAGCCAGCAAACCATGATGGAACACCTCACCAACGGGGATATCGACATGGTGATGGATTTTTACACCGACTACAACTGGGCCAAAGCCCATAACGCTGATTTGACCTTCCCTTATCTGACGCTTAATTATGTCTCCGTCATGCGCAAGGACAGACCACTGCCGGCAGCACCGGTGGTGGCCTGCGCCCGAACCCATTTCTACACGCACCAGTTCATCGAAAGGATGTTCCCAACAGAACAACTGCGCTACTACGTTGACGTAGCCGACTGCATGGCCGCGGTGAACCGAGGCGAAGCCGACATAACCTTCGTCAAATCCATCACCGCCCAAAGCGATATTTTCCGGGGAAATTACTACAACCTCTACACCAACGGCAATGTGATGTTCTCCCATCAGGTTTCCATGGCGATACGGGATACGGCAGACCCTATTCTTATCCGCATTCTCAACAAGGAAGTCACCCATATCAATCCGCGGGACATTACCAGCATCATCAACCGTGAAGTTTATCAGGTGCAGGCCCAGGACACCCTGCAATCCATTATCTACCGCAATCCCTTCCTGACGCTGGGATTTGCGGTAGGGATTCTGCTTCTAATCATCATCGGCCTGCTCATCTTCCTGCGCTTGCGGCACAATTACACCCAGGAACTCTGGCAGCAGGCCAATCTGGTAAATTCTGTAGGCATGTACAATATCCACTGGTTCACCAATGAACTGCCCCATGCCATTGCCCATTACGACGAAGCCAGGAAAAAAGGCGAGCTTTTTGTCCTGATAATCTCAGCCCAGCGTATGGCCTTCCTCAAGGAAGTTTACGGTTCCAAGCTCTTTGCTGAATCCATCAAAGCCAGCATGCAAACCGTAACCCGCAAGCTGCCCTGGATTCTGCGCTATGGCCTGTCCGCGGAAATCACCCATGTCTATATGCTCTGCCGAAAACCTACCGGCCTGACGCTGCGGCAAGCGGCAGAACAAGTGGAGAAGAATGCCCGCACTGTCGTAATTAACGGCATTCCCACCAGTTTCACTTACTATATCGGTCTCTGCCCGGTGCCTCGCCAAGAAGATATTGATGCCAGTCTGCTGATGGACAACGCCATGATGGCCCGCAACGAAATCATGGGAACGAACCAGACCATTGGTATCTTCAATTCCGTCATGCATGACGAACTCCTCCATCACCAGCAGATAGAACTCTATATGGAAAAAGGCCTGGCCGAAGGCGAATTCCAGATTCACCTGCAGGCGAAGTATGACCTCGCCACCCGCGAAATCTGTGGTGCCGAAGCCCTGATACGCTGGCAGAGTCCGGAACTGGGCTTTTTGATGCCCAACCACTTCATCAATCTCTTTGAGCGCAACGGCTTTGTGCTCAAGCTGGATTACTTTGTGCTCGAAGAAGTCTGCAAGATACTTTCCGAGCGGCTCAAGAACAAACTGCCCGTGGTGCCTATCTCGGTCAATCAGTCAGGCCTTCATATCTCCGAACGGGGCTACCTGTCCAGCATGCAGACTATTGCCGACCGCTATAAATTGCCCCGCAAGCTTGTGGAACTGGAGCTTACGGAAACCTCCTTCATTGACTTTACCACCAAGAAAGAAAATGAAAGCGCCCTGCAGATTACCCGGCGTCTCAAGAGCATGGGTTTTTCCCTGTCCATGGATGACTTCTGCACGGGCTACTCCTCCATTGCCATGCTGCGGAACCTGCCCATGGATATCATGAAGATTGACCGCAGTATGCTGCTCTCCGCTGAAAACAGCGAGCGCAGCCTGACCATATTGAAGCAGGTCATCCAGATGGGCCGCAGCCTCAACATGCGGGTATTGGTGGAAGGCATCGAAACCGACGCACAGGAACGCCTGCTGAAAGCTACCGGCTGCCATGTAGGCCAGGGATACCTGTTCGCGCACCCCGTTCCTATGGAACAATTCTTTGCCCAACTGGATAAAAACGCAAAAAAATAAAATAAGTTATTGATTTTCATTCTCATTTGTGCTATATTATATTCAGGCTTTCGTTAAAGCTCTCCTAAAATATAATACACAGCAAAGAACCGGACGTACTGCTCATGCGTCCGGTTCTTTGTGTCTATTTGGAATCCTTGCAGGATTTTTCCCGTTTATCACTAATATACAATATGATAGCGAACAATTCTTTACGGAGGTATTCTTATGCAATCCTTTAACTTCAAAGTTCCCACCGAAATCGTCTTTGGCCGTGGCGCCGAAAATAAGGCTGCCGAAAAACTCACCGCCTATAATGCCCATCGGGTATTCATCGTCTATGGCGGTGGCAGCGTGGTCAAAAGCGGCCTGCTGGGCAGAATTGAAAAATCCCTGCAGGAGGCGGGCCTGTTTACCCAGTCCAAGGGCGGTGTTCAGCCCAATCCCCGGCTGAGCTGGGTGCGGGAAGCCGTCAAGGAAGCCATTGCCTTCAAAGCTGATTTCATTCTGGCAGTCGGCGGCGGCAGTGTTATTGACTCCGCCAAAGCCACCGCCCATGGTACCGCTAATCCGGAAATCGACGTCTGGAGTTTCTGGAACGGCAGCGTAAAACTGGAAAAGAGCCTGCCTGTAGGTGCAGTGCTGACCCTGTCCGCCGCTGGCAGCGAAACCAGTGACTCGGCAGTTATCACCAACGAGGAATCGGGCAAAAAGGCCGGACTCAACACACCGTTCAACCGTCCTGCGCTGGCCTTTATGAATCCGGAACTCACTTATACCATTCCGAAAAAACAGCTTATCTGCGGCACTTCCGATATTCTCATGCATACATTAGAACGCTACTTCACGAGCGTCAAGGAAGAAAACACCCTGACCGACCGGATTGCCGAAGCCCTGATGATTACGGTCATCGAAGCCACCCGCCGGGCCATCAAGGACCAGACCGACTACGATGCCATGAGCGAAATCATGTATGCAGGCACCATCTCCCATTGTGGACTTACGGAACTGGGCCGCTGCAAGGACTTTGCCTGCCATAAGCTGGGCCATGAACTGTCCGGCCGCTTTGACGTAACTCATGGAGCCAGCCTGACCGCCGTCTGGGGGGCCTGGGCCAATTACGTCTACCGGGATGACATTCCCCGCTTTGCCAAATTCGCCGAAAGAGTCTGGGGCATAACCGAAGGTACGGAAGAAGAACGGGCCAAAGCAGGCATTGATAAGACCGTAGCGTACTTCAAAGAAATCGATATGCCCACCAATTTCACCGAGTTGGGCATCGACGTGCAAAGTGAGGATGTGCTGGAAGCTTTGGCCGATTCCTGCACCGCTGGCGGCACTAAAGTGGTGGCAAACTTCCACCCCATCGACAAGCAGACAGCTGTCGAAATTTACCGCTTAGCCAATAAATAAGCGTCAAATAAAACCCTTTACTTTTTTTATGACCTGGTATAAAATTTATCTTGTATGAGCTAGTCAACATAGTTTATAGAAAAGAAAGAGGGAATATCATGTTTGTACATGAACTCATTTTGCAAGGCAAACCTGACGCCATGGCCATCGTAGACCATAAGCGCCGCTTCACTTATAAAGAATTACAGACCGCAGTGACCAACTTCCGCAACCGGCTCTATGCCGTCGGTGTCCGCGAAGGGGACCGCGTGGGTATCTTCTCCCGCAACAGCGCGGATTTTGTCTTTGCCTATATGGCAACGGCTTCTCTGGGTGCTATTTCCGTGCCCATCAACTTCCAGCTCAGCAACCGCGAAATTGCCTACATCATCAAGGATTCCGGCATCCGCACCATGCTGACCTACCAGCCGTTGAACCTCGTGGATGCGCTGGCAGCTCTGCGCTGTGACCTCAAGGTTACCCAGTACGACATCAAGACCATGAGCAAGGCCGACCCCAAAATCGGTGAAGCTCCGGCTCTGCGGGCTGACTTTGACGAGCATAAGCCCTGTGCCACCATCTACACCTCCGGCACCACGGGCAACCCCAAGGGAGCTGTGCTGTCCCATCGTAACCTCGTAGCCAACTGCGAACAGATGCGGGACAACGGCATGGGCTGTAAGGCCGAGCACAACGTACTCTGCGTACTGCCCATGTACCATGCGTTCGGCTGGACCTGCTCCGTGCTCTATTCTTTCTTCAGCGGTGCCGAAGTGGTCATTCTCGACTCCTTCACCCCGAAGGAAACCATTGGCGTTATCCGCGAGGAAAAAGTCACCGACCTATACATTGTGCCGTCCATCTGCAGCCTGCTCACGAAACTGGCCACCACCGAGGACATGGCTTCTCTGCGCCTTGTGGTCAGCGGCGGCACGACGCTGCCCCTGCAGATTCAGCAGGATTTCATCAAGAAATTCGGCGTGGATATCTGCGAAGGTTACGGCCTGTCCGAAACCAGCCCGGTTGTCACCATGAACCCGCCGGAGAAACCGATTGTCGGCTCCTGCGGCAAGATTGTGCCGGGTATTCAGTGGAAGCTGATTGACGCCGAAGGCAAGGAAGTTCCGCAGGGCGAAGCCGGCGAACTCATCGTCAAGGGCGAAAACATCATGCTCGGTTACTGGAACCTGCCGGATGTGACCCAGGACGCCATGCGCGGCGGCTGGTTCCACACCGGCGACGTGGCCCGCTGTGACGAAGAAGGCTATATCTACATCGTGGACCGTATCAAGGACATGATTATCAGCATGGGCGAAAACATCTACCCCCGCGAAGTCGAAGAACTCGTTTACCAGTTCCCCGGCATCTTTGAAGCTGCCGTTATCGGCATCGAGGACAAACTGCGCGGCCAGGCCGGTGCCTGCTTCTACAGCACCCATGACGGTCAGGACATCAACGTGCGGGAACTCAAGAAATTCCTGCAGGCCAACCTCGCGCTCTACAAGATTCCGCGCGAATTCCACCTCATGGAAAAACTGCCCCGCACCTCCACAGGCAAAATCGCCAAACGCATGATTCTCGATGAATTCAAAAAGAGTAAGCAGAAATAAAAGAAGCAAGTAAACCGCCCCTTTACCAATCAACGCATTAGTGCTAAAATATGACTCATGGCAAAAGATGACATCATTGCTGTGAGTCATACTTTTATGAACAGAATTAATCTTAGCATATAAAAGAAACTGCCCGGATTGTCAGAAACCGGGACGGCTTTAGGGGTATATGCTCTATTAAGGTTATTTTCCGTACAATCAGTAAACACCAAGGCTGTGAAAGCATCTTTGCCGTTCTCTTGGGAACGCGTTGCTTTACAGCCTTTTTCTTTTGCCTAAAAAAATTCAACTTTATGAGGAGGTTTTTTTGTGCAAAAAATCATCAAAAAAATTGTGGACAATCTGGCACTGCTCGTGGTGGCCATTGGTATTCTGGGCACATGGCGGCCGGAAACACTGACCTGGGTAGGGCCTTATGTTTCGTGGATGCTGGGAGTTGTCATGTTCGGCATGGGCATGACGCTGAAAGTCGAGGACTTTAAGCGCGTCCTTCAGCATCCCAAAGAAGTCGCTATCGGCGTAGGTGCTCAGTTTATCATTATGCCGCTGGTGGCACTGGCCTTGGTCAAGGTCTTTGCCCTGCCGCCGGAACTGGCCATCGGCGTTATCCTCGTGGGCACCTGCCCCGGTGGTACGGCCTCCAATGTTATCGCTTATCTGGCCAAAGGCGATGTGGCACTTTCCGTATCCATGACCATGACCACGACGCTTTTGGCGCCCATCGTAACGCCGGCGCTGACCTATTTCCTCGCCGGCGCCTGGATTGATATTTCCTTCACGGCCATGATGATTTCCATTGCCCAGATGGTACTGGCTCCGGTAATCCTCGGCCTGTTGGTACACCACTTTATGGCTGACACGACGAAAAAAATCATGCCCGCCATGCCTTTGGTTTCGGTAGTCTGCATTGTTCTGCTGGTCGGCTGTGTGGTGGCGCTCTCCGCCAGCAAGCTGGCAACAGTCGGTCTTACCATGGCTGCTATCGTCATCCTGCACAACGCCTTTGGCCTAGCCCTTGGCTTTACCGCCGCCAAACTTTTGCATATGGATGCCCGCAAGGCGCGTACCGTAGCCATTGAAGTTGGCATGCAGAACTCCGGCATGGCCGCAAGCCTTGCCGTCATGTACTTTAATCCCGCCGCCGCTCTGCCCGGTGCCATCTTCAGCGTCTGGCACAATGTTTCCGGCTCCCTTGTGGCCAACTTCTGCGTGCGCCAGGACAACCGCGAGGCCCATGAAGAACCTGCCCCCGCTTACAACAATTAAGGAGAATCCGCTATGAAAATTTTAACAACCATCCAAGACATAAAAAAATACGCCGCTGACTGCAAAGCTCAGGGCAAAACCATCGGCCTTGTTCCCACCATGGGCGCCCTGCATGAAGGCCATCTGACGCTTATGCGCGCGGCTCGTGAAAAATGCGATATCGTCATCGCTTCGGTCTTTGTCAATCCCACGCAGTTTGGGCCCAACGAGGACTATGATGCCTACCCGCGTCAGTTTACTGCTGACTGCGAGAAACTCGAAAGCGTAAATGTAGACGCCGTCTTTCATCCGGAACCCTCCGAAATGTATCCGGAAGGCTACTGCACCTATGTTAACGTGGATGGCGATATCACCCACAAACTCTGCGGCGCCCAGCGCCCCGGCCATTTCCGCGGCGTCGCTACGGTTGTCACCAAACTTATCAACCTCGCCCGCGCAGACGAAGCCTTCTTCGGCCAGAAAGATGCCCAGCAGGTAACGGTTATCCGCCGCTTCGTGGAGGACCTCAACATCAACGTGCACATCAACATGGTGCCCATTGCCCGCGAAGAGTCCGGCCTTGCCCGCAGCTCCCGCAACACCTATCTGTCCGCTGAGGAAAAAGAAGCTGCCCTCGTCCTCTCCCGCAGCCTGAAAGAAGCAAAAACCGCCTTTGCTCAGGGCGAAACCAAAGTAGCGGCGCTGGAAAATATCGTCAAAGACGAAATCAACAAGGAGCCCATGGCTTCCATTGACTATGTCAAGGCCTACGCTTACCCTTCGCTCAAACCGCTGACCGAAGTAAATGAGGACACCCTGCTGGCCATCGCCGTAAAAATCGGCCAAACCCGCCTGATTGATAACATAATTCTCTCCGCTTGACGAAAGGACCCATTAACCATGCTCTTAAATATGCTCAAAGGAAAAATTCACTGCGCCACCGTTACCGAAGCCAACCTGGCCTACATGGGCAGCATCACCATTGATGAAGAACTCATGGAAAAAGCCGGCATCCTGCCCAACGAACGCGTGCAGGTCGTAGACAACAATAACGGCGCCAGACTCGAAACCTACACCATCCCCGGCCCCCGCGGCTCCGGCGTCATCTGCCTAAACGGTGCCGCCGCCCGCCTCGCCCAGCCGGGCGATATCGTCATCATCATGGCCTACGCCCTGTTCACCGAAGAAGAAGGCCGGGCACATAAGCCAAAGGTTGTCATGGTTGATGCGCAGAACAAGGTGAAAGAAGTCCGCACCGTAGAGTATCACGGCCAAACCGCTTAAATAAGAAACGAATAAAAAAGGATAACCAACTAGTGCCGAAAGGCTGTCACAGCGAAGCGTATGACAGTTGGCGTAAAGAAAATAATTTTTATCTACCACTAAAATCAGCTGGAAAAGCTAACTGTTTGAGCAACGCGAGTTTTAGCTTTTCCAGCTGTATAAAAGGTAAAAATTATTTTTAGCCATCTGTCTTAGCGCAGCTGTGACAGCCTTTCGGCACGTAATACGGAAATTCGCTTTATATAAGCATTATTTTTTGCCCGAGCACGGCAGGAATTTGCCCTTCCCTTCCGAATATACTATACTGTAGGATAACAGAAATGACAAAGGAAGGTAAGGCAATGGTTACGATAAAGCAAATCGCTGAACTGTGCGGCGTCTCAAGAGGCACAGTAGACCGCGTGCTCAACAAACGCGGCAACGTGAAGCCGGAAAAAGAAAAACTCATTGTGGAAATGGCCAAGAAGCTCAACTACCGCCCCAATCCCGCGGGCAAGGCTCTGGCCGCCCGCAAAAAACACCCCGTGGTCGGCGTGCTAATTGCCTCTGAAGGCGTTCACTTCTTTGACGATATGCTCACCACCATGCACCATGCCGCTGAACGCTTTTCCTCCTACGGCATGGAGGTCATCTGGCGCAGCATGAAGGGCTTTGATGCCGCCGAACAGTGCCGCATTATCGACGAGCTCAAGGACAAAATCAGCGGCCTTATCATTAACCCAGTCAATGACCAGCAGGTGATTGATAAGATAAATGAATGTGTAGACAACGGTATGTTTGTGGTAACCATCAACAATGATGTGGAATCCAGCCGCCGCCATTGCTATGTGGGCAGCGACTATTTGCAGGGCGGCCGCACCGCCGGGGCTCTGCTCAAAATGATTTGTCCCACCACGCTGAAGGCCGGTGTGCTCTTAGGCTCGCTCAACATGCTGGGCCACAATCAGCGTCTGGAGGGCTTTCAGGAAGTCATGCACAACCATCCCGATTTCACCCTGCTGGGCGTAGCAGAAACCGCCGATGATGACCTGCAAGCCTACGAAGCCGCCCGCAGCCTGATTGCCGACAATCCGGAAATCAACGCCATCTTCGTGGTATCCTCCGGCGGCTACGGCGCAGCCCGTGCCATTCAGGCGGTGGGTCGCGAAGACATCACCATCGTGGCCTTCGATACCATTCCCAGCACCATCGACATGATGAAAAAGGGACTAATCAAAGCCGCCCTCTACCAGCACCCGCATCAGCAGGGCCGCCGGGCCATGCAGCTGATGTTCGACTATCTGGTAAACGGCAGCCTGCCGGAAAAAAATGCCTACATCATGCGCAACGAAATCCGCATTTTGGAAAATGTGGCCGACTAAAAAGCCTATTGTCAAATCCTCCTCATTCATAGTATGCTTACCTGAGGAGGATTGATTTTATGGAATTTTTAGACCTTGGTACAACAGGTTTTCTGATATTTTTCGGCTTTATGGCCGCTTTTATTGACTCGGTAGTTGGCGGCGGCGGGCTGATTTCCGTGCCCGCCCTGCTTTGGACAGGACTGCCGCCGGTGATGGCTCTGGGCACCAACAAATGCGCCGCGGTCATGGGCTCTATGACCAGTTTCATCACCTTCGTACGCTCGGGGAAAGTGGATGTCTGGCTCATGAAGCGCCTCTTTCCCCTTTCCTTTATCGGCTCGGCTTTAGGCGTGTTCGCCGTCCAGCTGCTGCCTTCGGCCATCCTGCGCCCATTGATTGTCGTAATGCTTATCGCCGTGCTCCTCTACAGCATTTTCAAAAAAGACTGGGGCAAGGAGAATAAATACATCGGCCTGTCCACGAAAATGCTGCTGATGGCCGGCTTTGTCGCCTTTTCTCTGGGCTTCTACGACGGCTTCTTCGGCCCCGGTGCCGGTTCCTTTATGCTCTTTGGCCTGCTGATGGTGGGCTTTGATTTCTTAGGCGCCGCCGCCAACGCCCGCACACTAAACTTTGCCAGCAACCTCTCCGCCGTGTTTTTCTTCGGCTATCTGGGCTTTATCGATTTTTCCCATGCCATTCCCATGGGCCTTGCCATGATTGCCGGAGCCTACTGCGGAGCCAGCATGGCCCTCAAGAAGGGCGTCGGCTATGTAAGGCCGCTGTTCATCATTATGACCACCGTGCTGATTGGCAAACTCGTCTACGACTTGTTTTTCTGATGGAATAACTGCATAAATAACGAAAAGGCACCCTTGAGCCATTGGCCCGGGGTGCCTTTTCGTTATTCACTTAATCATCATCCATGTGCCCGCCGTAATCAATACTGCTCCGATAGCAGATTTCATGGTGAATTCTTCATGCAGGAACAGGATGGCCAGAATCAGCGTCAGCACGACACTCAATTTATCCACGGCCACCACGGCAGATGTTTCCCCTAGCTGCAGGGCTTTGAAATAGCAGAGCCAGGAAGCTCCTGTGGCAAAGCCCGACAGCACCAGAAAAATCCAGCACTTGCGGCTGATATCTGCAATGCCGCTTTGGGCATTGGTCAGAAATACCATGCCCCAAGCCAATGCCAATACCACCACGGTACGAATGGCCGTAGCCAGATGGGAATTCACGCCTTCAATGCCGACCTTGGCGAGTATTGCCGTCAACGCAGCAAACACAGCCGATAACAACGCCAACAATAACCACATAGCGGTTCCTCCTTCTGCAAGCTGTCATTTTATCTACCATTTATTTTAGCATAGCCAAAATTCCTTAGATAGAGACATGGTTCCCTTGACCAGCCGCAAAAAAATTTCTAACACTTTCGCCCTCTCAGGGATATAAAGAACAGAAAAATTTCAGCTGCCGATTAAGATAGACATCACAGGGAAGGAATGAGTATCATGGCCATCGAAAATGCAAAAAAACTTCTGGAATTGCTGCAGGAATACGAGGATGTCCCCACCATCGTCGGTGATGTTTGGGATAATCATGAAGATGATAATAGCGATGCCGCTAAAATCCTGGCCATTGCCGATGAACTAGACCTCTCATTTGCCGCAGGGGATTACCTGATGTAATGCACAAAACGAAAATGCAATTATTCCTGCGGCTTAATCAACCCATTTTGATAAGCCAGCAGTAAATTATAGAGGTCGGTAATCTCATCCTGAATCAGCCTTCCCTCATCCGTATCCCCCAAGGTGGTCCTGCAGGTCTGCAGTTCCACGGTTTCCGATACAGATTCGATATCCTGATTCTCGCGCAAAGCCTCCCGGACATCGGCAATTTTCTGATGCTGCAGCAGCCGCAGGCCGCGGGAATTGGAAATCAGGGTATAACCGGAAATCCCGGTCTTGCTATGATAGGCCTTACAGAAACCTCCGTCAATGATAATGGCTTTGCCGCCAGCTTTGACAGGGGTTTCACCTTTTTTGACCTTGACGGGCACATGACCGTTGATGATATGCCCCTTGGCCGGGTCAAGTCCGAATTCCTTTAAGACCATGGCGCAGGTCTTTTCATCATTGATGTATTTGAAATAAGGGTCAGAGGGTTCCTTCCAGGTACTCTCGTCGGCGATAAAGGCCCGCTCGAAGGTCTTGAATTCCCGCCCCGACACGGGCGACAGGCGCCCGCACCAGAGGAAGTACATGAAGTCCACGGCATCCTGCTTATGATGCAGATAGGCCTCCCGGGCAATGCGGTCGCAATAGTCGAACCAGGCCCGCCCCTTTAGTTCCTGTCCGCCATAAGACACGGAACGCATGGTGCCATCATCATTGAGCAGCACACAGCCATGGAAGAGCAGATTGCCATTATAGCGGGTGTAGAGACTGCCCTTCTGATAGAGATACTCCACATGGCGCTGCAGCACGGCGCTTTCCTCGAAGTAGGATTTCAGGTCAGCAATAATAGCCGCTTCCTTCTCCGTCAACTCATACGGGTCAGCGGCATTCTCATCAATGGTGGGGAAGTAAGCGCTTTCCAATTCGTAGCGCTTGCCGTCCCCGAGCACCGCATGAGAGGAACGGAAGTCAATCTTATCGAGCAGCAGGCGGCTATCCATTTGATATTCCGGATGACGGCGGATAAGCTGGCCTTCCAGCTTGAACATCATCATGGTGATGGCCTTTTCGGCGGCCTTGATGGGATTGGCATCGGGATAGCTGCGAGAAGCAAAGGTGGTCAAGGGCCGCAGGCTAATGCCGTAGCCCCGCTCCAACACATCCGTATTGTTGTAGCGCAGGGAGTTGCGCACCACTGCCGCAATGCAGGTTTCATTGCCCAGCGCCGCCCCCATCCAGAGCACATCATGGTTGCCCCACTGAATATCCACCGACGGATGTTTCATCAAAAGATTCAAAATGGCATCGGGACGGTTCCCGCGGTCGAAGAAATCCCCGACAATATGCAGCCTGTCCACGGCCAGCCGCTTAATCAGCACGGTAAAGGCCTCGATAAAATCCGCACCGCTGTCAATCTGCACGATGGTATTTAGGAGACGCTTATGGTAGACAAACTGGGCATTATCCGCCTCGGGCCGGGTGTTCATAAGCTCCACAATCACAGACTCATACCGCTTGGGAATAAAGCCGTAGACCTTGGACGCCGGATACTTATAGCTCATGAGCTTGGATAGTTCCAACAGCTGGGAAAGATTTTTCCGATACCATTCCGGCGTATTCTTATGGTCGTTCTTTATCTGCTCGATTTTTTCCTTGGGATAATAGATGAGGGTGCAGAACTCCGCCTTCTCCTCCTCGCTGAGCCGCTCACCGAAGACATAGTCCACCTTCTCCCGGATAACCCCGGAACAGTTGTTGAGGATATGGAAAAAAGAGGCATACTCCCCATGCAAGTCACTCATAAAATGCTCGATGCCTTTGGGAAGCGACAGCCTCGACTGCAGGTAAATCAGCTGTTCATACACCGCTTCTTTGGTGGGATATTTTTCCGCCAGCAGCCGCATGATTTTATTGGGTCTGCCCTTAACCGCTGCACCACGTACCATGATAATCACCCCGCGCTATTATTTTTATTGATTTACTATCATTTTATCATAAATTGTGCGTGAATGATATAGGTGACAATAACCGCAGCCATGGAAAAAAGATACTCCGTTACCGAACCTACCGTGAAGAGTTTGATGCCCACCTTCTGCCAGGGAAAAAGAAAGGGCACCTTGCCGCAGAGCGCATCTTCGGCGATATGCAGAAGTGCTCCGACAGCGATAAACGTCACGCCCTTCTCGACATCTGCCCCCTGGGGCAAAAAGCCCAGCTGCATGATAGCTAAGATGGCAATATAGATGACCGGCCAGTGGGACCAGCCCCTGTGCCGGGCGCGCCAGCTCCAATAATTGGCCCCCGGACGCCCCTCCACCTTGTCGGGAAAAATAGCCCCCGCCATGGAAAACGCCGTGGACAATAAATCTCCCGTAGCTCCGTATACGATTACCCCGGTTACGATTTCGTGATTAACCCATTTCATTGCTTCGTCTTTTACTCCTTAAATTGCTTAATTACCTTCTTATCTTAACATATCGGCTATTGTTCGTGCTATTTTCTTATAGTATAATGAGGTTACTTAAAGAAACGGAGATTATGTGAATGGACGATTATACTTGGCAACAGCGGCTGCGGGCACGACGCGCCCAGGAACGGCGGCAGCTGTCTTTGGTCTTTTTGCTGCTGGCAGCTATAGCCGGCGCAATGGTCTGGTATTTCTTTTTCTACATCCGCACCCCTGAATATGCCTTGGAACAGATTCAGACAGCTATCACGGAACAGGATGGCGAGAAATTCCAGCGTTATGTGAATTCGGAACTGTTAGCCTCCCGGGCCTATGACGATTTGACCGTAGATTTATTCGCCTACGACTCGGAACTGACTCCGAAATCGCGCTCCATGTTTGAAAAATTCTACATCATCATTAAGCCCCAGCTGGCCACGGGACTCGAAAATGCTGCCCTCACCCGCGTGAGCAGCGGCAGCTGGAATCTGCCGGATGGCACGGATATCCTGAAAGGCCGCCAGCTCGGTATCGACTTTGAGCGCTTTATCGAACGCAGCCAGATACGCAATACCACTTTTGTCAAGATTGGCAAGGTGGAGCATATGGGCCGCAGTGCCACCGCAGAAGTCGAAATCAAGGAGGACTATACCCAGACCCCCTTTACCCTGATACTGTCTATGGAGCAAGCGGAAGACGGCCACTGGCAGGTATCCTACATCAAGAACTATAAGGCTTATCTCGACAAGATTTCGCCACTGCAGAACAAGGATATTGCGGACTACATCGCCGCGACCAAGAGCATTGTCACCGAAAGCAATGAGCATTTTGAAGTGTTCCAAAATCACTTCAAACGCCTGAACAGCAGCAAAAACGGCCACCTCTCCAAACAGCAGAAATACAATATCGCCGCGCTGATTGAGGACGATATCATTCCAGGCCTGCAGGAACGGCAAGCCCAGCTGGATGCGGTGGAAGTCCCCGCCGGTGCTCAGTATCTGGCCCGTCAGCGTCAGCAGGCTACAGAAACCAGCATCAAGGCCTGGCAGCATTACATCAAGGGCCTGCGGGAAGACAGTCCTGCTGAATTTGCCACGGCCGAAACCCTGCACAAGCAGGAACTGGCCATAGATTTGCGCGTTCAGGACATCATCCGTCATACAGCCATCAGCAAGAACATCCCCAATCTGCCTTGACGGATTTTCCTTGAGTCCACACGCCCTTACACGAAATCTAAGCAATTCTGCGTCCTTTTAGGACTTGACTTGCCAAGATTTCGTAGTAAAATGTAAATATAAAAGATTTATTAGAAAATTCGCAAATACAATCAATTGTCTTTTGATTTAGACTAAGAAGAAAGGTGGATCGATACTATGACTGCAGTTAAAACACCGTGCCAGCGTCTTTTAGCCCCCTTCTCCGGTAAAACTTTGGAACTTGCCTCTGTTCCCGACCCGGTATTTGCGGAAAAACTCACCGGTGACGGTCTGGCAATTGAACTGGCCAGCGACACCGTGCTGGCTCCCTGTGACGGCGTGATTTCCCTGTTCTTTGACACCAAACACGCCTTTGCCATCACCACGGATGAGGGTATTCAGATTCTCGTCCATGTGGGTCTCGACAGCATCATTCTGAATGGGGAAGGACTCACTGCCCTAAAACAGTCCGGTGACCGGGTAACCGCCGGCACCCCTATCATCAAAGTTGATTTGGATGTTTTGGAAAAGCACTCCATCAACATGATTTCTCCTGTCCTTGTGGTCAATTACGACAAAGTATCGGATTTGAAGCCCTGCTGTCCCGGCTGCGAAGTATCTGCCGGCAGCGATGAGGTTCTGCAATACGCCATCGCCGTATAAGAAAAGCCGCCTTTCATGGCGGCTTATTTATTTGCCCGTTACTGCTGCAAATAGGCATTTATCTCCTTCTGTACCTGACTTAACGCACTGCTCAGGGACATATTTTCCTGCACGATATGCAAGAGCTTATGGTCGGCCAGATTCATGGCTTCCTTGTAACGGGGGAACTTTGGCTCCGTCATGGAATCATCCATGACCTGACTCACGATTTTCAGATTCATTTCCTCACTGCCGGGCGTAGCGGCCATAAAGAGCTGCTGCGCTTGGGGAGATTCCACCACATCCCGGCGGGCGGGCAATCCCTGTGATTTCGTCAACATCAGTTCCTGAATAGCGGGGTCATAGCAGATGGTCTTTAACAGTTCCCACGACAGGCGCGGCTCGCTGGTGCGGGCACTGATGGCCATAATCATGGTCTGCATAATAGAAGAATTATGGCCGGACGGCCCCGCCGGCAGTTTGATACAGTCCCATTCGAAGGAACTGTATTTTTTTATGCGCCAGGGATAGGGCTTATAGGTGCGGTACTCGGCAAAGGTGAAGGGACGGAAGGCCACCCGGCCCATGTCAAAGTCCTTGGCGGTAACTTCCTGCCCCTGACTGACCGCATGCAATTCGTCCATAAAATACAGGACTTCCTCCATGTTCTTGCTCATGAAGTTTGCATTGCGCCCATCCGCAGAAAAAATCTGCACGTCATTGGTGAGCGCCGCCTTGCGCCAGGTGTAGTCATAGACACCGAACTGGTCGAGCCGTCCGTCCCCATCAGTATCCTTGGTCACAGCCTTGCAAATCCGCAAAAAATCCTGCCATGTCCAGTCATTTCCTGGGATGGGGATGCCCTCTTTCGCCAGCAGGGTCTTGTTGACGAACATCAAAGTGGGCACAGCCCCCACCGGCAAAGCATAGCTGATACCGTTCCAGCGGCCATATTCCAACGCCATGGGGTAATAAACGGACGGGTCAAATTCCGTGTCCTTATTCATTGACCGGTCAAGGGGCGCCAATGCACCGATGGAAGCATAGAGGTCAAAATCCGCTCCGGGCACCACGAAGATATCCGGCTCCTCACCTTTGAGCAGGCGTTCCGCCAGCCATTCGGAGTAATCCTCTCTGCGGATGCCGCTGACATATTTCACCTTCACGCCGGGATGCTCGGCTTCAAACCGCTTGATGGCTTCTTCCATCAGCGCATAGGAATCGCCCTCCGGCACATTCCAGTTGCTGCCGGCAAATAGCCCCACCGTAAGCACCTTTGGGCGGGTCAAATACCAGCCCAGAAAGCAGGTCAAGAGCATCAGGCAGGCAAAGTAAATGGCAAATCCGCGCTTCACGATACATCCACCTCAGCAGCTGCGAGCCCTGTCTGCACCGCCCAAATGGCTAGCTGCGTGCGGTCCCTTAGCCCCAGCTTGGACAGGGTACTGGACAGACCATTGCGCACCGTGCCTTCCGAAAGCCGCAGTTTTTCCGCAATCTCCTTGTTGGAGAGGCCATGGCCCACCAGATGCGCGATATTGCGCTCCGTGCGGCTGAGACCTTCGCCAATGGGGCCGGTTTCCACGGCACTGCTGCCCTGGGCCATCTGATTGAAGAACTTCACGACCTTGGCCACAATCCCCGGATTAATCATGGCCCCGCCGGAAACGACCGTACGAATGGCCCCGGTGAGCTCAGGCACGGACACACCCTTTAAGAGGTAGCCGCTGGCTCCATATTTCAAGGCGTTAAACACGTACTCATCATCATCAAAGGTGGTGAGGATGATGATTTTGACTGCCGGATAGAGCCGTTTGACCTCGCGGGTGGCCTCCACCCCATCCAGTTCCGGCATGCGCACATCCATCAGAATGACATCTGGCTGGCTATTTGTCAGCATATCCATCAAAATCTGACCGTTTTCTGCCACGCCGGTTACTTCAATATCCTCATTCTGATCCAATACGATTTTCAGGCTTTCCCGTATGAGTTCCTGGTCATCGGCGATAATCACCTTTATCATCAAACATCTGCCTCCCCATTATTATCCATTACATTCTTCCCCATGGGTATGGTGGCTTCCAAAGTAAAGCCCTTGTCACTCCAATACCGCAGCCGCCCATGCAGAAGTTCCAGCCGTTCCTCCATATGGCGCAGGCCAAAGCCCTGCTGCGGCTTGTCGCAGCCTTTGCCATTGTCGGCAATCATGATATAGAACCGCCCCGGTTCCGTACCGCAGGTGACGGTGACCTTCGTAGCCTTGCCATGGCGGCGGGCATTGGTGATGCCCTCCTGCACAATGCGGTAGATGACTTCCTCCTCATCTTCCCGCAGCTTCTCCGGCCAGCCCAGCTCCACCAGATGGATTTCCACACCGGATGAGGCCGAGAACTCGGCGATAACCTTCTTCACCGCCTGCTGCAGCGGCATTTTTTCCAAATCATCCGGCCGCAATTTCTTCACGGAGCGACGCACGTCCACAATGCCATGGCGGGCCGTCTCCCGGATTTTTTCCAGCTGCTTCTTAGCAGCGGCCGGCACGGCATCCACCAACACAATGCAGGCATCCAGCCCGGCCACAATGCCCGTCAGGGTGTGGCCCAGCGTATCATGAATCTCGCGGGCCAGACGGTTGCGCTCACGCGTCTCAGCTGTGCGCTCTGCCTCCAAGGCATACGCCCGCAGCCGCACATTGGCTTCCTCCAACTGCTTGTTGAGGCTGGCAATGCGCTCCTTCTCATGGTGCTTGCTCTGTACCAAAAGCACCAGATAGAGCACAAACAGTACGATATTGAGCGACTGAAAGCCGTTCTTTATGGCCAGCAGCACCGACTGCACCTCCGGCCGGTAATAGGCCGTGTAGACATCAAAAGGTGCCACATGGCGTTGAAAGATGGCCATATTGTAGTTGGCCATGAAGTAAATTCCGAGCATGGCGCCCAAGAGCAGCCAGCTCTGATTCTCCCCGTGATAGCGGTGCATCAGGTCAGCCACTGCCAACAGCACAATGCCGTCATAAGCTAGATTCAGACTTTTCATCAAGAGCATACAGATGCCGATTTCCGCGGCAAAAATCAAATGGAGCTGGCCTGAAGTCATGCCGCCGTGACGGTAGAGCTTGCCCAGCAGAATCAGCAGGGCATAGGAACCCACCGACAGCAGAAAACCTTTCGAGGCTGGCAGCGGCACAATGGGCAGAGTGGTCAAAAAAGCATGCGCCGTCATGCTGTTCACGATTTTTTCCTGCGTCAGGCTCATAAACCCGGCCATCAGCAAAACAACCAGCCCATTGTATAGCCCCAGCAAACCATAGAGCCATTCAAGCCGCCGTTCCTCCCATGTATATTCCCCGGCCATTAATCCCATCCTCTCATTTCGGTTCCCAGATTATCCCGGGTAAGCAGCATTGTGGGCAGGCGCATGAGCTTAGGCACCTTTTCTCCTGCCAACAGCTTGTAGGCCTGTTCCGCCGCATGACGACCCAAAGCGCGCGGCGACTGCCCAGCCGTCGCCATCATATGGCCTTGATAAATCATTTCCTTGGTTTCCGGCACACCGTCCACACCATAGACCATCACCTTGTCCAAGCGGCCCACGTTTTGCAGGGCGGCCATGGCGCCCATGGCCGCGGGGTCATTCAGCGCCATCACCACATCGATTTCCGGATGACGTTTCAACATTTCCTGCATGGCAGGCATGGCCAGCTCCAGCTGTCCCCGGCACTCAGCCTGCGCCACCACTTTGAAATTGGGATTGCCTGCCAGCCTGTCCAAAAATCCCTGAATTCTGTCCACAGAAGAACGGGCTTCCGAATGTTTCAGCAGGGCGATATTGCCCCCGCTGGCATGTTCCAGCAAGTGCTCGGCACATTGCTGGCCTGCGAGATAATTATCCGACACCACCGTAGCGGCTACATAATTCTCATCTTCCACGTTGGTATCCACGGCAATCACCATCACATTGGCCTCTTTGGCCAGCTGCAATGCTGGCGCAATGCGCTGCCAGTCCACAGGGTTGATGAAGATGACATCCACCCCGCTGTTGATAAGATCCCGCACCGCTTCTTCCTGCCGTTCCACCGACAGCGCAGGGTCCCGGGAAATAAGCACATCTCCCCGCCGCTCCACTTCCATGCGGATTTCCTCATCCACGATTTCATAGAAGGGATTGTTGAGGGTCATATAGACCGCCCCAAACTTACGCCGATGTTCCGTCTGCCGCAGAGAAAAATCCGTCTGCATTACCTGCCACATGATAAGCCCTGTCAAAAACATCAGCAAGGCCCCCATCACGCTCCAAAAGAACCGCTCGCCCCGTTCCATACCTGCAAACTCCGCCTTTCTCAGTCAATCTAAGTCAAATTATACCGCCAATACTTAGTTTTTGCCATATTATTCCTAGTCTCCGAAAAAAAAATCAACAATAAGACAAATGTCCCCGCACATTCGCGTGGAAATATGATATAATAAAGATTAACACTCATAATGAATATGGAATGTAAAGCAAGTTAAAGGCAATGTGTATCTGTAGGAGGAATGAACAGCATGGACATTAAGTACGACGTAGCAATCACGGCCATCGGCAACCTGGCCAAGACCTTTCTCACCAATAACAACAGCGCGATCCTGTTGGATGAGGGCATCCGCCCGAACCTTTCGGATATGGTGCTGGAACACACCCCCGGCAAACTGGAAGAAGACATCAAGAAGGGCGACAAGCTCCTGATGGGCGGCATCAAGTACACCATCGAAAAAGTCGGTGACGCCGTTAATGACAACCTCCGCGAAGAAGGTCATTGCACGCTGGTGTTCAACGCCGAAGGCTCCATGCCCGGCCAGATTATCGTCAAGGGTCCGTCCCTGCCCGTGCTGACTGTCGGTGCACATATTACCTTTACCAAAAAATAAGAAACTGCCCATACAGGAGGGGCGACAAAATGTATCCACACTTTGTCGCCCCTCCTTTTTTGCTGCCTATGGCAGGATTATGACATGTCAAAGGCGAAAGTAACTTTATTATATTGTTTGCTTTGTGTCGCTTTTATTGTTGAATAATTGCGACACATATATTATGGAGGCGAGGACATGAGGATTTATTCATGGGCCAGGCGGCTGTGCGCCCTGCTGCTCATCCTTTGCACCATACTGCTGCCCGCCCGCGCCTCGGCCATTGAGGAACTGAAGGTAGGCTATGTGCCGGGGACGGGCTTTGTCGAGGAAGACCGCCCGGGGCATCTGCGTGGCAACGGCTATGAATATATGGAATTTCTTTCAGGCTTTCTGGGGGCAAAGTTCACCTATATCCCCTGCGTAAACTGGTGGGAGGCCGGCACCAAGTTAAACAGCGGCGAGATTGACCTGCTGCCTGCCATGCCCGGCGACTACAAGAGCCTGCCCTTTGCCCGGCGCACCGACCATGTTATCGCCCGCTTCCCCATGGAATTGGTGGTGCAGGAAGATTTCGCCGGCGGTCATGTGCGGCTGGGAACACTGGATTACAATTATCCCACCCCCAACCTTACCCGTATAGCCCAAGAACATGGCTTCAGCTACGAGCTGGTTACCTTCAATGAACCTGCAGCCATGAAAAATGCCTTTACCAGCCACGCCATTGATGGCTATGTCCAGCCCCTGCTGCACCCCGGGAAAGCCGAACGGGTGCTGGCACTCTTTGACCGGGTGAGTTACCGCCTGCTGGTCCGCCAGGACCGGAGCGAACTCTTTGCCCGAGTCAATGCCGCTCAGGACAATCTGCTCCTGAACCAGCCCAATATCCGCAACCGTCTCAACGATAAATACGAGCGGTCCAAGGGATTCCCCCTCGTGCTGTCCCCTGCGGAACAGGCTTACCTGCAGGATAAGAAAGTCCTCAAAGTTGCCGTACTGATGCGCAGCAAGCCCTACTTCTATCAGGATGCTGACGGAACATGGACGGGGGCCACGAAAGCCCTGCTTGACCAGCTGGCAGCGGATTTGGGCATTCAGATTGAAATGGTAGAGGAAAAATCCCTGACAGAAATCCACCGCTTGCTTAAGCGTGGCACGGTGGATATGGTCGCGGATGTGCCCTGCGATTTCAGCTGGCTGGATGAGCTGGGTCTTATCCCGACCCAGCCCTATCTCGATATCGGCTTTGTGCCCATCACCAAGCACGGCGCCGTTCTGCCGGAATCGCCCAAAGTTGCCGCCGTGGACGGACTGTTTGAAACCGTCACCTTCGTCAAGGCCAGCTATCCCGAGGAGCGGATTCTCTACTGCAAGAGTTTAGCGGAATGCTGTCAGGCTGTCAGCAACGGTCTGGCAGATATCACCTACATTCCCCGGGCTACTGTTCCCTCCCTGCTGGAATCTTCCTCGGCCTACAATCTGTCAGCAGATACGGAGCAGGTCTTTGCCAGCACCATCAGCCTCGGAGTTGCCCAGAATGCCGACCGCCGGCTTTGGCAGATTCTCAACAAGGAAATCAATCATCTGCCGCCCGGACTGCTGACTACGACCCTGAATCAGGGAACCCATGAACACATCCGGCACTTCAGCCCCCAGTATCTCCTGTACCATTATCCCCAACAGGCAGCCCTGCTGATTTTTCTCATCATGGCCATCATCATGGGCATTATCTACTACCGTTCCCGAAACCACCGTCAGCAGCTGGCGGCCATGGAGCAGCTGGCCTGCAGGGATAAATTCAGTCAGCTCCCCAATATGCTCTATCTGGAGCAGCACCTTGAAGAATTGATGACAAAAATCCCCACAGGCCCTGCAAAGCCCGCCTGCTATCTGGCGCTCTTTGCCATAACCCCCAAGGACGCCTCTGCCAGCCGCCATCTTTTGGCCCCGCCCCTGCAGGAAGCGGCCCGGCTCTTAGCGGCTAAGGAGTGGGTACTGTCCGTTGCGGCCGGAACAGTCAGCGGCGAGCTTATCTGCCTCTGTATCGCCCAAAACAACAGGCAGATGCTAAACTTTGCTGCCGAATTTGTTACGGACCTGAACGCCCTGCAGGAGAATTACGCATGGCAGGCAGGCTGCTGCCCCATGACCGAAAAAAATCTCTCCCAGGCCGAAGCAATAGCTGCCCAGGCTTGTCAGGAAGCCCGAGAAAAAGGAACCCCTGCCCGTTTTGGGGATAAACCATTGGAATAATGAGGAGGAACAACCATGAGTAAATTACCCGTTATTTTAGTCGTTGATGATGATGAAATGAATATCGCCATGGCCAAAAGCATCTTGGAAATGAAGGTGCGGGCCGAAATTCTGACCACCACCAGCGGCTCTGACTGCCTGAACATCCTGCAAAAGCGGCAGGGGGCCATTGACTTAATCCTGCTCGACATCGCCATGCCCGGCATGGATGGTCTGCAGACGCTCTCGGTCATTCGGAAAAATCCCGACTACGCCGATATGAAGGTTATCTTCCTCACCGCTGCTGCCGACAGAGAAACCATCGTCAAGGCCAGCCAGCTCAAAATCGCAGACTATGTAAAAAAACCCTTTATCCCCGCCGACCTCATCACCCGGGTGGAAAAGCAGATTTTCCCGCCCATCAAAAATCCGGAGGTCAACGATATCTTTAAGGCATTGGATAACTTGGGACTCTAAGGAGTAAATTATGGGCGGTCATAACGAGCAAGATTATAGCCAGCGGGGCGGTCTTTTGGACGGTATCATCATCCCCCTGAGCCGCCGCCTGCGCAAAATTGCATACCTCAAGGCCATTCGGGAATCCTTCTGCCTGATGATGCCGGTCATTATCCTGCTGACGCTCATCCATATGACCGGCTATCTGCTCTGCAATCCCAACGGCCCCCTGCTGGGCGAAGACTGGCTGGGGCTGGGCAGTATCCTAACCGGCGGACTCCATGACCAGGCCTACCGTGAATCCGCCTTCTTTGCATTGGGGAACCAAATCAAAGAGTATCTGGAAGTCACCAATATCCTGAACTCCCTGCTCTTTGCCATGGTGCTGACGGTGAAGCTGGCAGACCTTTGGCAGGGGAATAAATACCTTGCCCTTATCTGCACCGTATCGGCCTATCTCTTTTTAATCACCGCCTTTCCGGGCAGTTCCCATGAACTCGCCCTGTACTTTGCCGTGCGTGGCTTTTTTCTAGCGCTGCTCATCGCGACCTTCAGCACGCTCATGTTCAGCCGCCTCTCCCAGCTGAAATTCTGGCAGCTGTCGGTAGTACCCGGACTGCCCCATGAAATGGCCGTATCCCTGAAACTTCTGCTGCCTCTGAGCTTCACTCTGCTGGCCTCTTTGTTCACTGCTTTGGGCTGGATATCCATCGAAAGCGCCCTGCTGTCCCTGCCCACCCTGCTGGCCAATGCTATCCATGAAAACATCGCCCAAAGCCCCGCTCTGGCCATCGGCTACGAACTCATCCGCCGCCTGCTCTGGTGGCTGGGCCTCAACGGCAACAGCCTCACCTGTTTCTGGAGCGAAGCCTTCTATGTACCGGCCCAAACGGCCAACGAGCTTACTGGCGGCAAATTCATCTTTACCGCCGAATTCTTCGACGCCACCTCCATCTCCCTCTTGGGGCTGGCCATTTCCGTCTGGGTCTTTGCCTCCCGCAGAAAACTGCGGCGGCTGTCAGCCTACTGCTCCCCCCTCATGCTGCTCTCCATCAACGAGCCCTTCCTCTTTGCCCTGCCCATCGTCCTCAATCCCATGTTCCTCGTGCCATATCTATTGGCGCCCATGCTCAATGTATTGGTGGGCTGGCTGGCCATTCACTGGGGCATTGTCCCCCTGTTCCGCTATACGGTGGAATCCACCGCCCCCGTACTGCTGCAGGGCTGGCTGGCCACCGGTGATGTGATGGGTGCCGTGCTGCAGCTCGTTTGGCTGAGCCTTGATATCGTGGTCTACACCCCCTTTGTCATCATTTTCAACCTGCTGACGCAGGAAGAAGACCGGCGGGAGGAGGCGCAACCCCATGAAGCTTAGTAGTCACGATATGCTGAAACGCCGCTTTGTAGCCTTTGCCCTGCTGCAGGCCTTCCTGCTGTGTCTGGCCATCTTCCTCTCCATCAACTACTTTGGCTCGGCCATCTGGGAGAAGCGCGATGCGGTGGGCCTGATTCTTGCCAGCCCCAAAGATGCACCGGGCTGGCCAAGAGAAATGGCACAGGGGCTGCAAAAGGCCTGCAACGAGCGGAGTTTTAACCTCTATATCGAAGACAATGTGAACAGCGACGACAACAGCCTGGCCCGGGTAACGGAAAACCTCGTCAACAAAGGGGTCAAAAAAATCTTTCTGGCCAACCCCGGCTACCAGCACAATCTGGAAGCCATTGCCCGCCGCTATCCGCAGGTGGAATTCTACGCCAACTCCGTAGGCGAGACCATTTCCGACCGCATGTTCAACTACTCCATGCGCTACTACGAGGTGCGCTATCTGGCGGGAATGCTCGCAGGACTCCACAGCCAGACAGGTATTGTGGGTTATCTGGCCCCCTTCCCTGCGCTGGAAACCCGCCAGGATGTCAACGCCTTTGCCTTAGGCGTGCTGAAGGTGCGCCCGGAGGCCCGGATTCTCGTCCAATGGACGGGACAGTGGATTTCCCCCGAAAAGGAAAATAAGGCTCTCTATATCCTGAAACACGAAGGGGCCGATGTGATTACCTATTTTGCTGCCTCCCAGCATCCGGCGCAGGAAGCTGCCGCCTTGGGGCTCGACTACATCGACTTCCACGGTGCGGGGCTGAAAACACCCCCGCACTGCCTTGCCTCTATCGAAACGAACTGGCAGCAGGTCTATGGCAAACTGCTCCACATCAACGGCCATAAAACTGCCAACAAAGTCTACTGGCAGGGCATACTGGATGATGTGATTACCCTGCGGCTGGCCCCGAATCTCAGTCCCCGTGAAGAAGCGCTGGTACTGCGGGCCCGGCAGGAACTTTTGCAGGGCTATCCCGTATTCTCCGGCAATATCGTGGACAGGGACGGCCATGTGCGCTGTCAGGAGGGCGAAGTCATCGCCAACAACAGCCTGCGGGAAAAAATGGACTGGCTGGTGAAGGGAGTGGAAATCATTGAAACAAGATAAACGCATACTCACATTCACCCTGCACCTGCTGGGACGTTTTATGATTTTCTTCGCCATCCTGCTGCTGATAGGCTTTGCCCTGCAGAGCAAGATGAACGACTCCCTGAACCGGGAAGTGGAGAAATTCAGCACCCATCAGGGGGAAATGCTCGCCTTCGTCTACCATAATCTGCTGCAGACGAAAATCACCGAGCTGAGCAAAACCGCCACCCTGATTGCCGCCGAAAAAATCACCCCGGCCAACGGCGTCCAGTCCATCAGCGACAAGGGACAACTGGGCGGCCTGTTGGACATCAATGGCCAGAGTATCTGGGGCGTAGCCCTGCCTGCCGAGGCCAAACTGCAATGCGCCCGCACCCTGCAGGGTGAACCCAGCTGGCGCTACTACAAAGATGTAGGACTGGTGGTCATGGTGCCGGTCTATCAGGGAACCACCGTTCGCTATGTACTCTGCAAACTCCACACGGACTCATCCCTCCGGGATAAATCCTCCCCCTTCCAGTTTGCAGACAAAAAGGACGAGGAAAACATCCTGCTCTACGACACCCGCACCCAGCAGGTAGTAGTGCCCTTTGAAAACTACACAAGCAGTCCCTTCTACGATGCAGACAAGGACAGTCCCCTGGGCCTTGACCAACTGCTATCCAAATTGGACAATGCCCAGGAAGCCGCCATCTTTGACCCGAAAATCAACGCAGATTACGTGCTCTATGCCTCCCCAATTCCCGATACGAATTTCATCGCCATCGGCTACCGGGAATGGCGCTCGGTCATTACCGGCATCACCAATATCCATCTGATTGTGCTCTGGGTATTCGGCCTTTTGGTCGTGCTGTTCTGCGTCTTTATCCTCTACGCCTTCACTAATCAGGTAGCCGCCGAGGAAAGCACCGCCCTGCGGGAAGCCCGGGACGAGGCCCTGCGCGCCAATCAGGCCAAGAGCGATTTTCTCGCCCATATGAGCCACGAAATCCGTACGCCCCTCAACGCCATCTTGGGCATGAACGAGATGATTATGCGGGAGGCCAGCGGCAAGCTCAAAAAATACGCCTTCAATATCAAAAGTGCGGGAGAAACTCTGCTCTCCATCATCAACGACATTCTGGACTTTTCCAAAATCGAATCCGGCAAGATGGAAATTGTGCCGGTAAGCTACAGTCTTAGCTCCGTACTCAACGACGTCTACAACATGGTGCACTACAAAGCCGGGCAAAAGGGGCTGGCGTTCCATATGAACGTTGCCCCGGACATCCCCGACGCCCTGATTGGCGACGAAGTACGCCTGCGGCAGGTGGTCGTAAACATCCTCAACAACGCCGTCAAATACACCCCCAAAGGCTCCGTGACCTTTACCGTCAAATCACAGGGGACAGCAGAAAACGATACGCTAGAACTGGAATTCATCACGCAGGACACGGGCATTGGCATCCGCGAGGAGGACAAGGAAAAACTCTTCGCCAAATTCCAGCGGCTGGACATCGAGAAAAACCGCAATATCGAAGGCACCGGACTGGGGCTGGCCATCACCGTGAAACTGACGGAAATGATGCAGGGCAGTATCAGCGTGGACAGCATTTACGGCGAAGGCAGCACCTTCACCATTCGCATTCCCCAGCAAGTCGAAAAATATGACCCCATCGGGGATTTCAACACCCGCATTGAAGCGGCGCTGCGGGAAGAAGAACACTATCAGGAAAGCTTCACCGCCCCGCAGGCCCATATTCTGGTGGTTGACGACAACGACATGAACCTCACCGTCGTAGAAAGCCTGCTGGAGAAAACCCGCGTCCATATCCATACAGCCACTTCCGGCAAGGAATGTCTGCAGCTGATTGCCCAAAACCACTACGACATCGTGTTCCTGGACCATATGATGCCGGAAATGGACGGCATCGAAACCCTGCAACGCGCCAAAACCATGACCGACAGTCCCTGCCAGCATACGCCCTTTATCGCCCTGACCGCCAATGCCGTGGCAGGGGTAAAAGAAATGTTCCTGGCCAAAGGCTTTAACGACTACCTAGCAAAACCCGTGGATGGCAAAACCTTGGAGCACATGGTACAAAAATACCTGCCCCCCGAAAAAATCGAGGCAGCAGGCGAAAATCCCTCCACCACCCCCGCTGACCAACAAATTGACCTGACCACCGCCATGCAGTACTGCGGCAACGACGAGGAGATGCAGAAAAAATTCCTGAGCATGTTCGTCGCCCGCCGCGAAGCTGTCACAAAACTGCTGGAAAAAGACCTGACCGCCGACAACATCGCCGACTATACCACCCACGTCCACGCCCTCAAATCCACGGCGCTCTCCATCGGCGGCATAAAACTCTCCGAAGCCGCCAAAGCATTGGAAATGGCAGGCCACGCCTACTGTGACGGGCCGGAGGAAGAAAAGGCGGATAACCTGCAGTACATCAAGGAGCATCATGGCGAAACCATGGAACTCTATGCCAAACTGGCAGACGAAGCACAAGAGCGTTTTGGTATAAGCTGACAGTTTTTATTGTATACCGAGGGTGTGAATAAAAGTCTGTAAATAGGTCTTCTATGACTTTAGCATTTATGTATTTTACGGTTGTAATCTGTCAGGGTACATAATGGTCAACTCGCCCCTTACCTTACCCCAGTTCCGAATTGGCATAGTCCATTTCTTGGTAGCCTCAAACGTTGCCAGATACAATGCCTTCAGCAATGCCTGCTGGCTGGGGAAAACACTTCGCTGGCTGTTCAGACGGCGATATGAGGAATTCAGGCTCTCAATGGCGTTGGTCGTGTAAAAGGCTGTACGGACGTCTG
>NZ_JNJF01000013.1:0-108690 GCF_000701565.1 Selenomonas sp. FC4001
GGACTGTTGTCCCCATCTTTGCGGCAGGTTGTCTACGCGTTACTCACCCGTTTGCCACTCGACTCATCTAAGCAAGCTTAAAATCGTCTCGTTCGACTTGCATGTGTTAAGCACGCCGCCAGCGTTCGTCCTGAGCCAGGATCAAACTCTCCATAAAATTTATGAAGAACTTAATCAAGCTCTCAATTATCTATTAAAGAAATTGCCGATTGCTATGTTGTTCATACCAATCAATGTTTTAATAAGAAGTTTTCACTTCTCAAACATCTGGCTTTAATCATGTTGCATGATTATTTGCATTGTTTAGTTTTCAAAGAACAATCTGTGTCGCCGTTTCAAGCGACTTGTTTATCTTATCGCATTCAGTATAGCTTGTCAAGAACTTTTTTAATTCTTTTTTGAAGCTCTTCGGCACTTCACAGTGGCTTGCCAATCAAGGCTTGCGAAGCTGTTTTGTTGCCGTGTCTGTCAGCGACTTGTATTATATTACACGAGTCAGAAGCTCCTGTCAACACCTTTTTTGAAAAAAACCTGAAAAAGTTGGCAAAAAGTTCGAGATACAAGACGGAGGGAAGGGGAGGCAATTACTTTCGTCTGCTTATGCAGGCTTGCCTAACGCGACTGAAAGCAACTGCCTCCCCTTCCCTCCTCTGGCTAGTAGTATTTTATCGTACCCCGATGTAAAGCAATGATGTAAGATGCACAAAGCCGCGGGGACTGGTGCTGTTTTCCGTAGCTTTTGGCCAGCCTGCCTATGGCGAAGGAAAATATTACCAGTCCCCGCGGCGTCTTACAAAGGGGGAAGAATATACAAGTGTTATCTATTCGTTCACCTCATCAATCAAAAAGTTCTGCTTTGCAATCCCGTAAGTGACACTTCACTGCCCATGGAGAAAATTCCCCATTGATGTTCAGGCAGACCATACATACGCGTGCTCAATGCCATCTGGTCATTGATGTAGAGAACAGCCACCGTGCCATCAATCAGCAGGGTGAAGTCATAGTTTTGTCCTGGCTGGAAGCTGACGGGTACGGAAAGTTCCGGCTTCGCCTTGCTTACTTTAGCCGTATCGGTGTTGTAAAATGCCACCTGCTGGGCTGCTGGGTCAAAGACCAGATTCAGTGCGCCAGTCTGATTAGGGCCGACATTGAACATCAGACCGAATTTGCCCTGCTGGCTTGTGGGCGTGAACCGTCCTGTGATTTTTCGGATGCCACTCATCTTCGACATGACAACGCTGGACAAATCCTTGCCACCGAAATGGTAATCACTACCAGCGACGGACACATCACCTTTCTGCATAAAGGGTGACAAAGCCACTTCCTGTTTTAATTTGGCGGCTGCCTTTTCCACAGGCACCGGATAGAGTGTACCATCTGCCCGCTGCTTGAGCTGGTGCGTCACCATATTGCCCGCCCAATCCGTCGGTCGCTTATCCAGACCATCCCACTTGGTCGGCGTCCAGCCCACCAGATAGAGGTCTTTTTTGTTCTGCGCCAACTTGCCGGCATAGAAACCGCTGGCGTCAAAATAATCTCGTGCCGGTTTCTCAAACGGCCCCTTGGAATCCTTGGCCATACGATAATGTACGACACGATTCGGCCACTGGTCGGAGAATGTCAGATACCAGTAATCGCCGTATTTCACGAGCGTCGGACATTCCATATTGGCATCGCTGCCCATATCGTTTTCAAATAATACACCCTTGTCCTCCCAATGCTTGAGGTCTTTGGAAGTATACAGAGCAATTACGCCACAGGGCTTCTGACTGCGTGTCGTAATGAGCATCCAGTATTCCTCATAGTCTGCATTGTAGAATACGTTAGGGTCACGGAATGTATCGTCATAAATGTAAGGCTTGCTGCCTTGGAAAGAATCCTCCGGCAGTTTCTGCCAGCTCACAAGGTCACGGCTGACGGCATGCATGATATTTTCCTTGGGCATGCTGCGCCAGTTAAAGCCGGTATAAAACGCATGGTAAAGACCGTCTTTATCCTGCACAACCGAGCCGGTGCCCAACGCAGAGTCCTTGGCAAATTCATTATCGGTATCGTAGGGAATAACTTTGCTGTCATGGTGATAATCGGTAAAATCCTTGGTCGTCCACAGGCTCCAAGGATGGAAACCTGTATCCCCGTCACGCAAATCTTCCAAATAGAAGATACGGAACTGCTCACCATCATAAAAAGGCATGGTATCCCCCACCCAGCTATAGCCAGAATTAGGAAAAAGCGCCGGATATGCACCTGCCTGTGAACTGCACATGCAAAGACTCGAAGCGGCCAACAAGGCGGCCAAAATTTGTTTTTTCATTTTATGTCTGCCTTCTTTCATCATATAGTAAGCCGCTTAGAAATACATTTCCAGCTGGGTACGGAGGAAACCGTAGTTTTCTCGTGTGCCGGTAAGATTCCACCCGGTTTTATCACTAAACATCCCCAGCTTGCCAAATGTATAATGAATCATTAACTTCGTATTGCGAATGGGTACGAAATCCGCACCTATGCGAATACCATTGAACTCTGCTTGCCGGTGACCATCCCAGGGTTTATAGCCAGGATTCTCATTTTCAAGTTTAGCGGCATAATCTCCAGCCGGGCCAATAATATCATCATTAAACCAATTTGTCAGCCCGGTATGCCCCCGCTGCAAATATTTTTTGACATATATATCATAAGAACCAGGGATATCTGGACGGGCTTCTTTATACTGCAACTGAATAAAGTGTGACTTATTTAAGTTTCCTGCATTAGATTTAGCGATAGCTGCCGTGAGTTTCAAATCACGGTTCAACTTTGTATCGAAGCCTATGGAGAACGTTTTACGACTTACATTATCGTCCCTATTAGTAATTTTCCCATAATGTGCAGCAATATTGGTGTTCTTAGCTATGGGAACTTCCCCCATTAAGGATATAACCCTATAATTGCTGCTAACATCCTGCCAATAAAGAGGAGGACCACCATTAACTACCAAATTGTGTTCCGGATCTCCATAAAGAATACGACTGGTTGTGTTCCCGAAGTTAAACTTAATCTCAGCCTTTCTCCCCCATTTCGTGGGTATACCATAATTTAGCTGAAAACCATCAACTTTTTCATCATAGGTAAACTTATAGGGAGATTGCAGGTAATAACGCCCTATTTTGACATTGACATCTCCTACACGTCCGCCAGCATATAGCTGCAAGACAGGGCGAGAATAACTCTTGCCATTACTATCATAAGCCCCTATGTTATCCGTGAGATTATTTTCAAATTCATGTTCACTGAACAGTGACCACTTTTCATTTATCCGATATTTGGTGAATAAGTTAATCCAAACGGATTTCTTCTCTACGCCCTTTACTCCCTCAAATTTATGCTGATCCCATCTAAGCCGTCCATACCCATGAATCTCAATATTCGGCTCGTTGGTCTTTTTCTCCACCTTTTTCATGCGCTTTTCCAAGCTGCCAAGCTGCGCATTCAATCTGTTCTGGAGTTCCTGGGCCTGCTGCAGCTGTTCCTCCAGCTGTCTGCGCATTTCCTGTAGGGACTCCTGTGTTACCGGTTCCGTTGAAGCCCGCATTTGACTTCCTGCGTCCGGATTCTGTTCCATTGCCGTCAGCGTATCCATAGCGGCAGGCTGTGCTCCTGCCAGACCGCATGTGCTCACAATACCAGTGCCGGCAGCAGGCCGCCCACCATCAGTTTCTTCTTCATTATGCTTTCACCCTCCAAAAAAGGAAGCGCCGCTGACTTTCCACATTTCAGTGACGCTTCCTGCACCATCAAATTTTTACGCTTCCAACGGCTGGCCTTCTACATCCCGGTCATCCTTTTTCAGGATGCAGCAGGCGTACAAGGTTGCCACCAAGACAATCCCGGCAATCGTCAGGAACGTGCTCTGATAGCCGATGCTGTCACGCAGGGTGCCCAGCGGTACGGAGAAGATGATGCCGCCGACAGACGCTGCAATCTGGAAACCAACCATATAGAGGGTCGCCGATACACGCGTATCAAAGTGCAAGGTGAAATAGCGGAAGATAGCCAGCACGAAGAGTGCCGTTTCCGGAGCATGCAAAAGTTTGATCAGGCCAATTCCGAGCGGAGTCGAAGCCAAACCGCAGCCGCCGATACGACAGATCATGATAAGGCAGCTCAAGAGCAGTGCACTGCGCACGCCGATTTTCTTCATCAGCACCGGCACCAGTCCCATCATCAGGAACTCCAAGAATACCTGCACAGAGTTCAAGATACCATAAGCCTGCTGTCCCTCTTCCGGGGTAGCAAAGAACCGCGTGAAAAATTCCGGGAACATCTGCTGGTCAAATACGGTATAGAACGTCCAGCTCAAGATAACGAAGATAATGATTTTCCAAACATCAAAGATACCAAATACCTGAATGATTTCCTTAAGCGAAGGAGATTTAACTGCCTTATTGCGTTCCTCGCTGTTCTCATAGGCAGCGACATTTGCTTCCTTATTTTCCGGTTTCAGAAGCAGCAGCACCGCCAAGAGGACTGCCGATACCGCCGAACCGGTCCAGAATACCAGATACGGATTAATCGTAAAGAGGAAACCTGCGGCAAGTGCCGACATTGCATAACCAAAAGACCCCCAGGCACGGGCCTGTCCATACTCGAAACTATAGCGGCGGCTGAGTCTTTCTGTCACCGCTTCAAACACCGGGCAGGCAGCCAGATATGCCACAGCCAGATACACAGCCCCCACCATGGCGCCAACATAGAAATTGCTTTCCAGCATGGGCACATACACCCAGGTAAAGAATGGTGCCAGCAGTACCTGACAGCCCACCATAGCAATGAGCAGATGTTTTTTCAATCCGAGCTTATCCTGCAATGAACCATAAACAAACATCAGTACCAACGCCACAGCCGAACCAAACGTGTAAATTGTGCCGACCTGAGCTCCCGAAAAGCCCTGTTTCGTCGTCAGCCAAATCTGGAAGAAAGACCACCAAATCCCCCAGCCGGCAAAGAATAAGAGAATTTCCAGCGAACCCGTCCGATAAAACGGATTCCGTAAAGCTTTCGTAAAAATGTTTTGCATGATTATCGTCCCCTTCAGGTTTCCCTCAATCAATACTGATTACTTTCGCTCTCCAGCCGCCATGCTTTTGCCTGATTATCTGCCTGCGTCAGCAAACGGCATTGCACATCATTTTGCCAGTAAACGCGTTCCGTAAACGTAAGTTCTCCATCACCGACAAACAGTTCAACCGAACTTTTATCGAGGAAAAGCTGCAACTTCAGTGGCTGCGTAGAACGCAGGACTGCCGCCCGCTCGCCATCTTTTGTGTTGCGGCTGACTACGAAGCGTCCCCCGGCTTCGAGACTCAGCTGCAAATTCTTTTCCCCGTCGGTCAGCAGGAGCAGTACGCCTTCAGCCTTTTCCGTAAAGGTAAGTTCCAGTTCTGCCGTCCGGCCCAGCTTATAATCACGTTCCACTTCCAACGCGCCATCAAGCAGCACTTCCTGCCGCAGGCCAGTAAGCTCTCGTATTGGTTTCTGCAGAATGCGGCCATCTTTTACTGTCAGTTCACGCGGCAGCGTCAAGGCTCCGGCCCAGCCATCTTCAATTTCCGGCATGGGCGAATCCCAGGCATTCATCCAGGCAATCATAACGCGTCGACCGTCCGGCGTCAACATCGTTTGTGTCGCATAGAAGTCATGGCCGTTGTCGATTTCCACAAAACCATCATGCTGCAGTTTCTTATCCTTGACATTGCCCAAGAGATAGCCCGTCTGATTCAAATTGCGGAAGCGGTCACCGTCAGCTTCCAGCCCCTGCGGGGACATCAGCAGGATATCCTTGCCGTCGAGATGGAAGAAATCGGGGCATTCCCACATATAACCTTCCGTTTCCTTGGAAACCGCTTTGCAAAGTTCCGTTGCCGGTTCCCAGTGCAATAAATCTTTGGAGCTGTAGATAAGCGCCCGGCCCAGGCCATCCTCGCCCTGGCTGCCCAGCACCATGTAGAAGGTATCGCCTTCCTGCCAAACCTTGGGGTCACGGAAATGCTTCGTATTCCCGGCTGGCGTTTTAAGCACCGGATTGGCACCGTACTTGGTAAAATGAATGCCGTCCTCACTCCAGGCCACGCGCTGGTCCTGATAGAAATCTTCGGGGTCAACAGCATTCGGCGTATGATGGCCCGTGTAAATCAACCAGAGCTTATCGTCATAAACCACCGCACTGCCGGAGAAACAGCCGTTTTCATTTTCATCCGGAGCAAGTGCCACCGGCAAAGTCTCCCAGTGAACCAAGTCGCGGCTGCGGGCATGTCCCCAGTGCATCGGCCCCCACTCAGCTGCATAAGGATAATACTGATAAAATATATGATACCATCCCTTGAAGAACGAAAAACCGTTCGGGTCATTCATCCAGCCGCCCGGGGTCATTACATGATACCCCAGCCGGTATCGCTGATTCGTAATTGTTATAGGTTCTTTCATACACATGCGCTCCCTTGTCTCATTGAGTTCTCCTCTTTTTGAACCGGTTCATTGAACCGGTTCAAAAATTATTTTAGACTTATTTGCGTCGATTGTCAATGGGTTCGTAATTTATTTTTTTATAATTGTATTCTGATAATTTTGTCTACAGAGCCATGTTAAGGCCGGGCAAGCACTTCCCTAACACGTCTCTCCGGAAATCAAAGTCGGCGGCAGCACCCAGGACAAATCATCCTGTTTGCCATTGATGATGCTCACGATTTTTTGCGCCGCCACCTTGGCCAATTCACCAATGGGCTGGCGTACAGCCGTCAGCTTACGGATACCGTTCTGCGTAAGAACGGTACCATCATAGGCCACGAGCTTCAACTGTTCCGGCACCTTTATTCCGCGCCGTACCGCAACCTGCAGACAGGCCATCACCGATACATCCGAGCCTAAGATACCGTCTACATCCGAAAAATCGTCGAAGATTTTTTCTGCCAGCAGCAGTGGTTCTTCAAAGCCAAAACTATTCCACGGCAGGGATACGATATCCGTCTGCACGCCATGGGCATGCATGACCTCATTGAAGGCCTGATGGTATTCTCCGGCCGGCGTCTTTACCATCTGCGAACCGGAAATTTCCACGATATGATGGCAGTCATGCTGCAAAAAAGCCTCGGCCGCGAGTCTGCCTCCCAGCATATGGTCGGTATGCACGATGGGAATATCCGGGCTCAGATAACGGTCAAAGGCGATAATCGGCTGCTTCAGCCCCTGATAGAGCGAAGTGTCCAGCGAATGTGCCCCCATGATAATGCCGTCCATGTTCTGCCGCTGCAGCATCTCGATAAAAACATGTTCCGCATTCTCTTTTTGCTGCGTGCAGCAAAGCATGGTCTTATAGCCCAAATGATACAGGGATTCCTCCAGCCCTTCCACCAATTCTGCAAAGAAGGGATGCGCCACGGTCGGCACAATAACACCGACCGTCATCGTGCGCTTGAGTGAGAGGTTGCGGGCCATTTCACTGGGGACATACTGCAATTTTTCCACAGCCGCCTGGACTTTCTGACGGATTGCCGGTGAACCATAATCAGGATGATTGAGCACCATGGAAACCGTCCCTACAGAAACGCCGGCCTCCTGCGCTACATCACGGATTTTAGCCAAACCTTGCACCTCCCGTTTCTCAGTTCATCAGCAATACGATAATAACGCCGGGCACACCTAACACACCGGCAATCAGCGCCTTGAGAAAGGTAATATCCACCCCGGCCCCAAAGAGATTGACTACCCACAGGAGCACTGCACCGACAATGCTGTTGGTAATCATCTTCCACAATATCTTCATCGGCAGGGCGATAATCTTGCCAATCAGGCACAGAGCGATAAGCCCCACCGCAAAAGCTGCAATAATTTCCATTTAGATTTCCCTCCGGTTTTCCATCGCCTTGGACAGGGTCACTTCATCCGCATACTCCAAATCGCCGCCGATTGGCAGGCCATGGGCGATACGGGTAACCTTTACCCCCATAGGCTTCAACAGTTTGGCTAAGTACATAGCCGTGGCCTCCCCCTCCACGTTAGGATTGGTGGCCATAATCACTTCCTTGACCTCGTCGCCGGTCAAGCGTCCCAATAATTCCTTGATGCGTATCTGGTCAGGCCCGACCCCATCCAAGGGAGACAGGGCACCATGGAGCACATGGTAAACACCGCGGTAATCCCGCATGCGTTCCATAGCCGCTACATCCTGCGGCTGTTCTACTACACAGATAACGGAGTGGTCGCGTTCTTCCGCTGCACAAATGGCACAGGGATTCTGGTCGCTGAGATTGAAACAGGTATTGCAATAGCCGATTTTCTCTTTGGCCTCGATAATGGCTGTTGCCAGCTTCTTCGCCTGCTCTGCGTCCATATCCAGCACATGATAAGCAAGGCGCACTGCCGTTTTGTTACCAATGCCCGGCAGTGCGCGAAAATGCTCTATTAACTTTGCCAGCGGAGCAATATACTGCACGTCTGCTCCTTAGAAAAGTCCCGGCGGGAGGCCAAGACCGCTGGTGAGTTTACCCATTTCCGAAGCCATCATGTCATCCACTTTCTTCGTGGCTTCATTGAATGCAGCAGAGATAAGGTCCTGCAGCATTTCTACATCTTCGGGGTCAACAGCAGCCGGGTCAATCACGAGATTTACCACCTGCTTTTCACCGTTCATGGTGATTTTCACGGCACCGCCGCCAGAGGTTACATCTACAGTCTTGCGCTTCAGCTCGTCCTGCATCTTCTTCATGTCGTTCTGCATCTTCTGGACTTTCTTCATCATGCCGGCCATATTGCCCATGTTGCCCATTCCACCAAACATATTATTAACTCCTCTCAAAGGTGATTTTCAACTTCTCTTAGACTACCAAAATTAGTCCTATCCGTCAACAAACTTATTTATCGTCCTCGATTTCTACCACATGGTCACCAAAAATCTCAAAGGCCTTTTCGAGCGGCGCCCGTTCCTCCGGCGGCATGGAATCCAAATCCACATGGATGGTGGGTTCCTCCGGCGACGGGGGCGGAGCCATTTTCTTCTTCACCGGCTGGGGTGGCGGCATTATCGGCATATCCTCACCGCTGCAATGGAGCCGCAACGGACGGCCAGTTAGCTCCTGCAAGAACCCTTCCAACACACTGCGGTAATTGCGCATAGCCAAATCGGCCATCAGCACGCCCTTGAACTTCACAAAGAACTGCGTATCGCTCATGCCCGCAAACTGTCCCTGATTCATGCAGGCAAAGACCGGCATCTTATTCCGTTCCTTTAAGGTCTTTAAGAGATTATCCCAGATTTCCGCATCACTGGCCGTAATGGGCACAGCCGGTTCCGGCGGCATGACGGGTGCTGGCGCCGCTGCAGGCCGCGAAGCAGCCACGGGACGCGGGCTGGCCGGAGCACTTGCATTAGCTGCCCCGCCAGTTGCCACAGCCGGACGGGTTGCGAGCTGCGCCGCCATCTGTGAGAGCTTTGCCTCCAGCTGCGCCAGACGGCCATCATCAGCCGCTGCCGTATTTCCCGCCTGCGGCACCGCACCGCTGACCGCAGGATTGCACAGAGACATCAGCGCCACTTCCACCGTAATCCGCGGCTGGGGCGACCATTTGAGTTCCGTCAGTGCCTCATGGAGCCGCTTAATCATGGCCATGATTTCCTCACCGCTAAAGAATTTGCCCTGCTCCTGCAGGACTTCATCCGGCTCGGCATACAAATCCATCTGCGCCAGCGTCCCCGTGGCCTGATAAATCATCAGACTGCGCAGATGCAGCGATAACTCCGTCAATACCTGTTTCAAATCCTTGCCGTCCCGCAAGAGGTCAGCGAGCACAGCCAAAGCCGTCTGACTCTTATGGGCATAGATGGCTTCCGTCAGCTTGTAAATCCAGTCATGGCCTATAAGCCCCAGCGTCTGCCGTACCCGCGCCGCCGTAAGTTCCCCGTCAGCCAGTGCCGAGCATTGGTCGAGCAGGGACAGAGCATCACGCAGACCGCCATCAGCCTGAATGGCAATCATGCTCAAGGCTTCGTCTTCCGCCTGAAGTCCCATTTCGGACACAACTTTTTCCAGCCGCCCGCGAATCTCCTCCACCGTAATCCGCTTGAAATCATACCGCTGACAGCGGGACTGAATGGTAGGCGGCACCTTATGCGCTTCCGTGGTGGCCAGAATGAACACCACATGCGCAGGCGGCTCCTCCAAGGTTTTCAACAGCGCATTAAAGGCCTCCGTGGTCAGCATATGCACTTCGTCGATGATGTAGACCTTGTACCGCCCATCCACCGGCGCAAACTTCACCGTTTCCCGCAGGTCACGGATTTCATCAATACCACGGTTGGAAGCCGCATCGATTTCAAACACATCCATCGAGGAACCATCATTGATTTTTTTGCAGGCCGGACACTGACCGCAAGGCTCCGGCGTCGGACCGTGCTCGCAGTTGAGCGCCTTGGCCAGAATCTTGGCCGTACTGGTCTTGCCGGTGCCCCGTGGCCCGGAAAAGAGATAAGCATGACCAATCCGCCCGGTATTTATCGCATTGGAAAGGGTTCTGCTGATATGTTCCTGTCCCACCAAGTCCCCGAAGGTACCGGGACGCCATTTACGGTAAAGTGCAATATAGGCCATAATTCTCTCCCACTCGAAATTACATACAAAAAAAGACCGCCTTGCGGCAGTCCCTGCAATGCATTCTTTTTCACGTCGAGCCGCAGTCCTCAGGCGACCTCGCGGCACATGAAGCACCCCGCTTATCGCTGCTTCCTTCCGGACCTGACGAGGTTCACAGGACTTCATTGCGCAAGACCCAAGCACTGCAACCCGACCTGAAAAAGAATATAAAAATGGCGGAGAGTGAGAGATTCGAACTCTCGATACAGCGTTCACCGTATACACGCTTTCCAGGCGTGCTCCTTCAACCACTCGGACAACTCTCCACAATGCTCTACTTAAAAAGCTATTTAATTGTTCTCCCTTTCGGGATGCCGTTTTTGCCGCTTTCGTTCAACGACAAGAATTATTATATACATATCCACCATGCCTGTCAACACTTTTTTGAAAAAAAAGTTGAAAAAAATTAACGGCGGGATAATCCGCCGTCTAAATGAACTCGTCTGTCGCCATAACCACTTGGAAAGACCCCACCGAACTATGCACCCGCAGGCGCAGCTGATGACTGCCATGGGGACTCACATTTTTCCCGAAGCGGGGCAGTTCCAAATCCGTCTCAATCTTCCGTTCGCCCAGGGACACACTGAACATCCCATTGAGCACATTGATAAATTCCTCAAGGCTGTCCTTAGCCAGTTCGTCCATCTCTGGAATTTCTTCCTCACTGTAGCGTTCCGCCAGTTTCAGATAAACCGGCTCGCTGGCAATCAGCCCCGCGGCAAAATTGATATCGCCGCTGAGCCGCTGGGAAGTGGCATAGCAAGGCTGCTCCTCATCTTCTGTGCAAGGCACCCGCTCCACCACCGCTTCCGTGTGCAGCATTGTTTTCATAGCTGCCATGAACATTTCCATATAATCTACATAGTAATCCATCTGCGCGGGATGAATTTTGCCCATAGACCGTAGCACCGCCGTCCGCACCGGATTGATATCCATATCATCCTCAGACAGCAGTTTGGCGGCCGAGGATTCATCCTGCTCAGCCTCCACTAAAATCCGCCGCATTTCCTCCAGTTCATACTTGTCCCGGTTAAAAAGGCATTGGACTATGCTAAAATTACTGGCCATTCGCAGCGACCTTCCTTCGCACCGTTTCCACGGCCTTCTTAATCTGCTCACTCGTATATGGTTTCTGAATAAAATCCATGGCGCCCATCTTCAGCGTGGTCATAAGCTTCTGCGGCGTGCCTGCCGAAGACAGCATCACCACCGGCAGGTCGGGATTGACTTCCTTGATAACCTGCAGCGCCTCAATGCCGCCCACTTCCGGCATGACAATGTCCAGGAACACACAGTCAATCTGCTCCTGCAGATTGAGCATAACCGCCTCTTTACCGTTCTGGGCTTCCAGAACCTCACAATCCAAAGTCTCCAGCTCCTGCCGCAGCTTCTTGCGCAAGAGCTTCGAATCATCCGTAATCAGTACCCGTAGTTTTCTATCCAAAGTGTCCGCCTCCCAAGCGAATAATACAATTAATCGTTTAACTTAACTGTAATATTCGCCAAGGGAAATTTATATTCCTTCAAAATAAAAGTGACGAGACGAAAAAACTCGGCGGTTCTAACATCTCGTCACTTGTGGTGATTGTCTTAGAGTTGGACTGGAAGTCACGTTGTGGTATAATAGCAACGTTACTCCAGTCTGGTGTAGCTGTAAGTACACAAGAAAAGCACGTTGGAAGCTGCTAAACTTCTCCAACGTGCTTTTCGTTTGTTGCCTAATGGACAAAACGACTCTTCATAGCGTTTGCCTATGGTTAAAGTATAGCATAGCCTCTGACGATTAGCAAGGAAATAATCAATGAGTAGAGAAAGCCCCCAGCACGGCAATGCTGGGGGCTTTCGAATATTGCTTGTTCGTTTCGTGCTTTTATTATAACACCCTATATCCGAAAAGACAAGGCATATTTCAGCTGATTTGCTGACAAAAATCTACTAACATCTTGAAGTGTTCTGAGGGCTATGCTATACTTTAAGTGTAGAAAATGCTTAGGCAAGAAGCATTAAATCTATTCGCGAATGTTCAAAGTACAAAAAGGAACCCCACGATAGAGCGGCTAAACTTTTATCGTGGGGTTCTTGCATACTTTGCGGCTATGCCAGACCGAGCCTAATCACCCAAGGATTAACGTGATTAACCAATCTAGGCATTTGGTAATGTAATTGGCAAGTACACTACCCATAACGGCAACCACGAAGGTGCGAATGTCCAAAGTACAGCCCTCCCTCCCGTTGCGGGATTCCAAAGAGGTTTGGGCAACCCATTTAGTATATCATAACCGAATAAAGAATTGAATCCCCCTGCAACCGCGAAGTTGCAGGGGGATTGTTGTATTACCTCTTCATATTAATCAGTGTCTCTAACATCTCATCACCTACGGTGATGACTTTGGAATTGGACTGGAAACCACGCTGGGTGATAATCATATCGGAAAATTCGTTGGCAATGTCGACATTGGACATTTCTAGAGCGGACGGGGTGATGGTTACCCCCAAATCCGTAGCCGTCTTTACATTGGGCGTACCGGAGTTGTTGGATTCCTGATACAAACTGCTGCCAGTTTTCAATAGACCAGAAGCATTGGTAAACTGTGCAATAGCAACCTGTGCTTCAGCCTGCTTTACACCATTCGTATAGGTACCGGTAATAACCCCTGAAGAATCCACCGACACACTCTTTAAGGTTCCAGCAGCATTACCATCAGTTGTTCCATTTATAGTGCTATTTCCTGCATATTGTGTAAGCTGGCTCAAATCCACATTAATAGTTTGTGAACCTGTAGAACCATTTGTAAGCGTCAGATTCAAGTTACCTGACCCTTCACTATATTTTCCCGTAGTAGTAAACTGTAATGTAGTATCCGCCATAGATATAGTGGTTGTACTTCCATCAGGTTCAGTAACGGTTGTAGAACCCGACCCATCCAAATTAATCTGTGCCGTCCACTGATTACCATTAATACTGTCCGTTTTAGTTTTAGTGAAATAAACAATAACAGAATGTGCATTGCCCAAAGTATCATAAATATTCAAGGATGTCGTAAGTGGCAGACTATATCCCATAGTATATGAACCGCTGGTTTTTACAGAAGTTGTTCCGTCGCTAAGCTCAATGCTTAAAGCATCAATTTTACTGGTATAGGTATCACCAGCTTTATAAGGTGTTGCGTCAGAATTATTAATTTTGAGGGTATTGCCATCTCCATCCGTCAATTTAATCGTAGATGTAGTCAGTCCTTTATTGGGCGTTAGCGTGACCGTACTTGAAGTAGTTGACCAGTTATCTTCCGTACCATCACCAGAAGTTACGGTTCCTGCCAAGCTAGAAATAGTTGGCGTGGATGCAGGCGAAATAGTCAACACACTCGATGACGGCAAGTCAGTAATACTAGATACGGTTGTCGACGGCAAACCAGTAATACTGGATACAGTTGCCGCTGGCAACCCAGTTATTGCCCCCAAAGTCAGGCTGACAGTGTCGCCAGCTGTAAAAGAAGACAAATCTATACCAGTAATAGTGGATCCTCCATCCGTCAAAGTTATCGTACCGGCAACTATATCAGCTGCTGTAAGCACGTGGCTTATTGTTCCCGATGGAACATATGTTGTAGACGACGAGCTGCTGATGTTCAATGTACCACCAGATACAGATGTACTACCAATGGTTCCAGAAACCGAAGACGTATAGCTGGTACCACTGTTATTGGTAAGCTCTCCACCAGTAGCCAATATCACCTTTTTCCCCTGCACACTAGCTACGGTATCACTAATAGATGCCCCTTTGATATAAGATCCAGTCTGGGTATATGGAAGATCAATAGTATCATTATTAGCCAACGTAACTGTATAATTAGTAGTAGTAGTATGGGTAAGCACACCACCAGTAACCAAAGTCACCTTATTCCCCTGCATGCTAGCCACTGTATCACTAAACGCTGCGTTTTTTGTATATGTTCCAGTTTGCGTAGGCGGTAAACTAATTTTCTCACCATTTCCAAGTGTTACCGTGTAAGTTGTACCGCTATTATTGTTCAACACACTACCAGTATTCAATGTAACAATTGCACCACTTATTTTATCCACAGTATCAGACAATGCTGAACCTTGTGCATATGAACCAGTGGATGTTGACGGCACGCTAACAGTATCCCCATTAGCCAAAGTAAGCGTAAATGTCTGGCTTGTAGTCCATTCAGCACCATCTTTTAATGTTGCTATACCTGAATTTAAGGACTGTACAGCCGGAAGGGTTCCACCAACATTGTACTTATTCGTAGATGTTTTTGGTATAGACAGTGAACTACCATCCGATAAAGTGGCTGTAGTTGCGCCTATAGCATAATTAGCATTCATCCCATATTGACCTTTAGCGGAAGTTATGCTGATGCCATTCGAAAATATTACATCCAAATTGCTGATGGTCGTTGTATATGTACCACCCACCGACCATGAATCTGTATTGGCGGGATCAATCGTTATTGTATTTCCTTTTGAATCGTTTAATTTTATTCCTGCAATGGTTTTTTCTGCAGCATTCAGATTATTGGCATAGGTCGCTGTCGTAGTAGCAGCTGATGCCATGGACTTACCTGCTTTTATCTGAATATCCCCAGCAGCTGCGTTGGTAGTCAACACCCCATCTTTAGCCGTCCACCCTTGCACTTTCATCCCATTTCCCGGCAGGACATAGTTGCCTTCTGCATCAAATTCAAAAGCGCCATCACGAGTATAATAGGTTTCATTTCCCGACTTCACCACAAACAACCCATTCCCCGACAGGCACAAGTCTGTGTTTTTACCAGTCGCTTGCACCGAACCGTCCGTAAAGAGCAAGTCAATGCTGGCCACGCCAGTCCCCAAGCCAATTTGTTTTGGGTTTGTGCCACCAATGGTATCTCCCGGTGCCGACGCGCCGGTTTGCGTCTGACTCAACGTATCCGCAAAAGTCACACGACTGGACTTAAAGCCCGTCGCATTCACATTCGCAATATTATTACCAATGACATCCATTCTGGTCTGATGTCCCTTTAATCCCGAAACGCCTGAAAAAAGTGAACGCATCATAATAAATCACTCTTCCTTTCCCATTCAGCCTTACAATATGGCGGCACTGTCGATGTTGGTGAAAATGTTTTCCTTGGCAGAGGCTTCGTCTACGGCGGTGATGACGGTGCGGTTCTTGACGCTGACCACCAGTGCTGTCTCTTTCATGAGGATGAGGGCGTCTTTGGCTCCTTTTTCCGCCATGCGGTCAACGGTTGCTCGAAGTTTTGACTTGTCATCTTCCGTCAGTTCCACACCTCTAAGCTTCATGCGCTTTTCCGCGTGGGCCGAAAATTTGACTTCCTCTGCCGCCCGCAGGTTGCGGGCAAATGCTGTGTCCTTTGCTCCCGACTGTCCCTGTCTTTTGCCGATTGGTGCCATTCCTTGCTCGGCTATGCTTGGTACTTTAGTGATTGTTTTCATGTCTATACTCCATCTTCTGCTATATCTAAAAAAGTATACTTTTTTAGATTGAACTTTTTTTATTGAATCTATTATGTTTATCGGCGAAAAAATGTATTTCTTAAGCCTAAATTTATCTTCTAAAAAACTATACCTTTCTAGATTGAACTTATCTTATGCCCCGCCCTGTTGCAGACCGTGCAGCAAGTGGGCTTTTTTTATGCAGTTTTACGTTTCGGGATGTTCTCGCTTATTTTTCAGCAGCTTGCACTTGCAATAGAATGTGGACAGCGGCATGCCGCAGTTCCTGGCTGCCACCTTGGCGCTACACCTCCTTGTCTGCCATCTTTGCCGCTGCCGGAAAAATTCTTTCGTCAGCTTCCTTTTCGGTCTACCAAAGCGCACACCCCGCTTTTTCGCCTCCACAATTCCCTCGGCCTGACGCTGACGGATATTAAGGCGTTCGTTTTCCGCCACGAAAGAGAGCACCTGCAGCACCAAGTCGCTGACAAAGGTTCCCAAAAGATTTTTCTCCCGCCGGGTATCTAGCAGAGGCATATCCAGCACCACGATGTCAGCGCCGATTTTTTTCGTAATATACCGCCACTCCTCGATAATCTCCTGATAATTGCGCCCCAGCCTGTCAATGGACTTAATGTACACCAAGGAATCCCCATCCAAATGACAAAGCAGTTTCTGGTACTTCGGCCGCAAAAAATCTTTGCCAGAAATCTTGTCCATGTAAATATTCTGTCCTTGCACTCCTTTCTCCTTCAGCGCAGTGAGTTGACGGTCAAAGCACTGCTCACGAGTACTGACCCGCACATAACCATAAATTTTTCTCATCCTCATACCTCCCAAGGATATATTCTACTTATAATTTAGGCTAAGGAGAGTTTTTTTTTCGCTAATTTATTGTTACAATATAAAGGAGAAAATGCAAAGGAGCGATTTCCATGAACGATAGCGGACTAACCCATTTTGACGAACAGGGGCAGGCCATTATGGTAGATGTGAGTGGCAAGACGGAAACCCACCGCACAGCAGTGGCTTCGGGGCTTATCAAGGTCAGCCAGTCGGTGTTTGAAGCCATCCGGCAGGGCACTGCCGCCAAGGGTGATGTGCTGGGCGTAGCCCGGATTGCGGGGATTATGGCGGCCAAGAACACCAGTTCCGTCATTCCCCTGTGCCATCCCCTGCCGCTTTCTAAGTGCAGCATTGATTTTGAGCTGCTCGAAGCAGAATGTGCCGTCAAGGCCATAGCCACGGTTAAGGTCACAGGGCTGACCGGCGTGGAAATGGAGGCGCTCCATGCCGTAAGCGTTGCCCTCTTAACCATCTACGATATGTGCAAGGCCATTGACAAGCGCATGGAAATCAGCGATATTCATTTGGATAAGAAAAGTGGCGGCAAAAGCGGCGAGTTTGTCCGCTAAACTGTCAAAAATAAAATGTATCCCCTCAGCAATCTGTGTTAAAATAGGAGGTATCATCGTCCAAGGAGGCTAACCATGCTTGTCTATATTTTGGCGGCTGCAGGGCTGGTGCTCTTGCTGCTCCTGTACCGCTATCTGAACAATAAAAAAATCTTCGCCTGCTTCTGCCTGACCCTGCTTTTGGCCGGGGGCATTGCCTATAAATTCTGGCCCGCGCCGGAACCGGCAGCTGCGCCCATCAGCGAGCAGGAGCGCTACGAACTCATGCAGCAGCAGCAGATATTTGCCGCCTGGTACAGTGACTACCAAAAGGATTTGGAGGAACTCGACCGCAACTGGCAGTGGTATCACCACATCATCGAAAATTTCAAAGAGGACAACATCAGCATCCAGACCACCTTCGTTCGTCTGAAACAGCTTGACCAGGACAGCCAAAAGCTCCGGGACAGAATTGCCCTGCATGCGCCTCCCGTGGCACTCAACGATGGCTGCTATGACCTCCTGACCGAAGTAGTCAACAAGACCAATGCCTACGCCGAAGCCCAGTACCGGGCCATCGCCTTGACAAGAGCCGCCGCTGACCCGGCCAACCTCAAAACCGACGACCAGGCCCAGCAGAGCAAAATGCTGCAGACCATCATGATACGAGAATCCCCAGTGGGCCTCTACACCGCCAAAGAAATCACCGCGATTCGGCAGTATCTTGATATTCCCGAAGAAAAAAGCAAATAAAAAGAGGGCTGCAAAATGCCCCTCTTAAATGCCAAAAGTCCGTTGACGTCAAATTCGTCAACGGACTTTTTCAACTTACAATTTATCTAGCCAGCGCCGCCCGCCGTCTAGCCCTAAGCTTATACCAAATCATCGGCGCAATCAGCAAAGGCACACCGGTGAAGAAGGCTGCCTGCAAATCCGGCATAAACACCATGATGATGAGGCAGACAACCTGTGACCAGATGCCAAAGAGCGTCACATACGGGAAGAACGGCGTTTTGTACTTGAGGCTGTCCTCCGTACCAGCGGCAATCATGGCCTTGCGGCTGCGATACTGACTCCAGCAGATGGAAATCCAGGCAATCGCACCCGTGAAGCCCGACACCGCGAGCAAGTAGGTGTAAATCACCGAATCGGGATTGAATGCGTAAAGCATGATAACCGCCCAGCAAGCACAGATGGAAATCCAAATGGCATGCGAGGGCATACCGTTTTTATTGAGATTGCCAAACGCCTTGGGCGCCATATCCATTTTCGCCAAAGCGTGCATGGCACGCGCCGCACCATAAAGCCCCGAATTGGAGCAGGAAATGGCCGCCGTCAAAATGACGAAAGCAAAGAATGCGCCAAAGCCCGTCAACCCATAATGGTTAACCGCCGCCGCAAAGACGCTTTCCTCCAAGGAAGCCTTATCCCACGGCAGGATGGAAACGAGCAGCGTAATCGGAATGATGTAGAGCGCGATAATCCGCCACGTTACATTGCGCACCGCAATGGGGATGCTCTTGGCTGGTTCCCTGCACTCGCCCGCCGCCAGGCCGATAATTTCCGTGCCCTGGAAGTTTACGAGAATAATCACCATCGTGAGCACAATCGACCAATAGCCATTCGGCGCAAAACCACCGCTGCCCAACAGCACGCTCGTGCCGATATAGCCCTGGTCGCCAATCACGCCGAAGCAAATGAGCCCCGCCACAATACTGAACGCCACCAGCGCCACGATTTTTATCAACGCCAGCCAGGACTCACTTTCCCCGAATTTATCCACATGAAAGAGGTTAATACAGGTTACCAGCAGACTGAAAAGGACTGCCCACCAGAGCTGACTCACCGCCGGCAAAAAGAAATTCATGATAATGCCCGCGGCAATCATTTCCGAGGGAACATACGCGACCCAGGTAAGCCAGTAAGCCCAGCCTACACCACAGGCCCAGGTGGGCGAAATATGCTCCTTGGCATAGGTGACAAACGAACCGGAGATAGGCTTTTCCACCGCCAGTTCCGCAAGGCATAGCATGACGCACAGGACGATAATGCCCCCCAAAAGATACGCGAGTACCGACGCCGGGCCTGCCTGCTCCAGCACATATCCCGTCCCCAGGAAATAACCGCTGCCAATGACTCCCCCTAAGGAAATCAGCTGCAAGTGCCTGTTCTTCAGACCTCTGTTCATTTTTTCTTCGTTCATGACCTTAATAACACAACCTTCCCAGCACCGCTGCTTTCTGTGATTTGTATAGCTGCTGCCATCCGCGGCGCTTCATGTAATAAACTAAGAATACTACAAACCCCAGCGAATTACCATAAAAATTTTTATCATTACGCCCTTTTTTTCCATGTATACAATCGGTATACTATAAGAAGAAATTTTATCGCAAAATTAGGAGGCAATATGCATAGCTACCGCACCATTGAAGAGACAGACGACAGCGTAGAAACCCTCTACGAAATCCAAAAGTCAAAATTCATCACCCACCTGCGCCATGTGGACAATGAAGAAGATGCCCGCGAATTCATCACCGCCATCAAGAAACGCTACTTCGACGCCCGTCACAACTGCTCCGCCTACGTCCTCGGCGAAAAAGCCGACAAACAAAAATCCAACGATGACGGCGAACCCGGCGGCACCGCAGGCAATCCCATCCTCGAAGCCATCAAAAAAAACGGGCTGACCAACATCGTCGTGGTCGTCACCCGTTACTTTGGCGGTATTAAATTAGGCGCAGGCGGCCTGATTCGTGCTTACTCCCACGCCGCAGCCCTGGGCATTGAAGCCGCCACCACCTTGGAAATGACCCCCTTTGCCCAACTCGATGTAGCCGTAAGCTACGAACACCTCGCTACCATCGAACACTATATGCGGCAAAACGAAATCAGAAGCCTGGAAGCCGACTACGCCGAAGGCGTAACCCTGCACCTCCTGATTCCCCCTGCCGATATCGAAAAAATCCACGAAGATATCACCAACCTAACCGCCGGCCGTGCACAAATAAAAAATGGCGATGAAGAACTCATCGCCATTCCCATCAAATAATCTTCTCCCCGTGATACAATTCTCCGCCAATATCCGGCTTCACGCCGTACTCAATCGCCCATTCGCATTTATACTTAATCGCCTGCGCATGAATCGTCTCTATCCTATCCTGCGTGCGCACGATTTTCCCCGGCACACCAACCACCAGGGAATTTGGCGGAATCACATCATTTTCCTTCACCAAGGCACCCGCAGCGATGATGGAGCCTCGGCCAATCTTTGCCCCCGTCAGCACCGTGGCACTCATGCCAATCAGCACATGGTCCTCAATTTCGCAGCCATGGAGCACCGCCCCGTGACCCACCGTCACATAATCACCAATGATGCAGGGCGCATCATCTGCCACATGGAGGCACACCAAATCCTGCACATTGGAGCACTCTCCGACCGAGATATAATTCACATCCCCCCGGGCTACCACCCCCGGCCACAGGCTGGAATACTTTCCCACCCGCACATCACCGGACAAAAAAACTTGAGGAGCCACAAAAGCTTCCTCATGAATCTGGGGACGCATGCCCTTAAACACATCATCTTTCAGCGTATACAATGAAATTCCTCCTACGTGGGCCCTGGAGTCAACCGTCAATCTGGCTCTTGGCCAATTCTAAAATATCTGCCTGATTCTTCGTGCGGTCACCGGCAATCCGTGCCGCAATATCCTCGGGCGAGCCTTCCGCTGGGGCAGACTCCTCTGCTGGCGGTGGCGGCGAAGCAGGCTTTTTCACACCAGCCATTGCCTCTGCCTCCATTTCCTCCTGCGTAAGATTCGACCCCGGCGTTGCCACATAGAAAGGCTTCATCTCCAGCATTTCCATGTTCATCTTACGATTGCCCTGAAAAACCCGATGTCCCGTCTGAATCGGCTCCGACATGATATCTCCTCCCATCTTGCGCGCCTTACATCTTAACCTCCCTTTCGACAATTATCCCGCAAAATCCTGCCTGTTAAAAAATTCTCCCGCGTACGTTCCCCGTAAACTTACCGATTTCCTCCATAAAATTCTTCCAAGGCTCCGGCATCGCATCGCCCCGCAAAACATAACAGCCCGTGTCCTCCGAACCATCACGCCAGCTGAGCTTCCATTCCACCCGCGGCAGGAAATCATCCGTCACACCGTCCTGCTGCACCTGCCACTCCGCCGCATGCTCCGCAATCCGCTCCAAGAGCAGCGGCACATTGCGCACCGAATCAAAGGCATGGCGTTCCGTACCCAAGCCCTGCTTATGCCGCGTGAAAACCAAAATATGCTTGCCACGATTAATAATCAGCTTTTCCACAAGGCTGATTTTTTTTGACTTTGGCAGATAGATGTTCCCCCGCGGATTGTCCATCGTATCATGCAAGATGAGCGCCACCTGCTCTAGCTGCCGCACGCGGTTAATCTCCACCCCGGGAATCTCATTCATCAGGTCAATAAACGCCGCCCAGCTGCCCGGATGCGCATTATCCCCCACAATCCGCCGCATACCCAACTTGCTATCCTTAAACGAGAGCCGCCACAAACTATGCCGTTCCGGCGGCACCGGCGGCTGATAACTCGCCCGCCAGGCACCAAGATGCAGCTTCTCCAACCGCCGCAGCCAACGCCGCCCACCGTCCAAAACCGCAAACTCACCATCACCCACACGGTAAAAAAGCTGCCGCTCCCGTACAGAAAGCTCCACCTTTAAGTTCATATCCTCTATCTCAAAACAAAGCTGTTCTAACAATCATTTGCCCTCCATTCCATGTTCTCATGTATATCATAGTAAAAAGCACACCTCGTTGCAATAGCCCATCAAAAATAGCATCAATCTATCTTCTAAACTTAATGTCGAAAATACCATCTCCATCACGGACTACCGCTAACATGAAGCCTGGTCTAAGTACTTGGAAAAAACTTTCAGCAAAATAGCCGCATTTTCTTTTGCCGCTGGTAGCGATATCCTATATAATCAGATTACAGATGATATGCAAGAGCTCACAAAACTGCCAAAAGGCTCTCACATAGGTCAATTGAATTGTTCCTATCTTTCCGATATGCTTCCACCACAATTTCTAATGCATTATGATTATGAATTTCTCTATCAGATGCAATGCAAATTAGAACAAATGAGAAAATTTGCCAAAACAGGTAAAACCATTATCGCACATAGTGTGTTAGAAGAATTAATCTTCTATTTATGTAATGAAGAAGCACTTATACTACTTGAATCAAAAAAAGACTCCCTAGTATCAAATTTAAAAGATAAAAAATATACCAATGATTGGATTTTTGACTTATTTGATGATATGGATATTGTCACTTGTCTTTTCTCTAATCTATATTTAACTGCTGATAATATTTATCATTTTTCGCATTGGGACGAAATTCAATCCTTTGTAGACAATTGACACAGCAGAACAATGCTTGAAGATTATTATCTATACTGGTTACAACATTCAACTACATAATTAATTTCCTTACATTTCATACCATTAAACATTGGTAAACTTAAAACTTCATTTGCATAGCATTCTGCTGTAGGAAAAGAAGTAGTATTCCATCCAACTTTTTTAAAACAATCAGCCAAGTGCGGTGGAATAGGATAGTGAATTATCGTGTCTATTCCTTTATCATGCAAATATGATTTGAATTTATCCCTTTCCTTTGTCCGAATTACAAATTGGTGATAAACATGATTTGTCCCCATTCTTGTCGCAGGTAATTTTATTTTTTCATTAGATATTTCCGTCAAATATTTCTTTGCAATTTTTACCCGTTCACATATCAAATCAGTTAAATGCCTCAGCTTTACTCTTAACAAGGCAGCTTGCAGTTCATCCAAACGTGAATTTATACCCTCTATTTCATTATGATATTTGACTCTGCTGCCGTAATTACGTAACATTCTTATCTTATTAGCAAATTCTTCATTATTTGTTACCACCGCACCTGCATCACCAAATGCGCCTAAATTCTTTGTAGGATAAAAACTAAAACACCCTGCAATACCAAAAGTCCCTGTCATTTTGTTTTCGAAACAAGCACCATGCGATTGGGCACAATCTTCCACTATATGCAGAGCATACTTCAGCGAAATTTCTTTTATTCTATCCATAGCAGCTGCCTGACCATAAAGATGAACCACCATAATTGCCTTGGTCCGCTTTGTGATTGCATCTTCCACCTTATTTGCATCGATGCAATAAAACTCATCTGGTTCCACAAATACAGGCGTTGCACCATTTTCAGTAATAGCCAGCACAGTCGCTATATATGTATTAGACGGGACAATAACCTCGTCTCCAGCTCCAATCCCTAACGCCCGTAAGGATAGGGTCAACGCATCTAACCCCGATGCAACTCCGATGCAAAAATTACTACCAATGTATGCCGCATATTCTTTTTCAAAAGCTTCAACCTCCGGGCCTAGTATATACCATCCAGAACGCAATACCCGTAAAGCAGCCTCCTCATATTCAGATTGATACATATCAAACTGTCTTCCTAATATATTCAGATCTATTTTCATGAAATACACCTGCCTAGTCTTCTATAATAACTACTTATATCTTTATAAGAATACTCATAGAATTTTTAAATCAGTAACAGGATGAACTTTACGTTGCTCTTGTGGAGGAAGTTCCATGTAATTTCCAAATTTAAAATTCAGATACTCATCATAATTATAAATTCCATCAAACTCTTTTTTTTCAAATTCAATAATCTTACTCTTTTCATACCATTTCCGCAAATAACCATATTCGCGATTTGGTGTCGGAAATGTAAGAATCCGTACCCATTTCGTATTCTTTGTATTCCCAGCTTCTAAAAAATTTTCATAATGCTTAAAAATCCGTTCTCGTGGAATACCTGATAAAAATGCATACCACTTGCGCATCAGCCAACTCTTATCCGCCACACGTCCAACCTCTGACCATAACACTTTGCGAATACAAAAACAATGAAAATTGTGCCATATTCTTTCCCAACGCCCATCTGGTACATTATCTAACGGAAAAATGTCGATAAATATCCCCTGATGGTACGGCATATGCTCCTGATGTTCACGCAGAAACAACGTTCCCTTACGACGCAGTTTCCCATACCCCCAACGATACCCGGGGGTATTACGATAATCCTGAAAAATAAACCGTGAAGTATCTAGTTCTTTTTGACATGCCCGATAAAATTTTTCATATTCTGGGCGAAGCAGAGCCACATCCGCATCATCATCCCAAGGGATAAAACCACCATGGCGTACTGCTCCTAATAATGTGCCCGCAATAATATTATACCGAATACCACATTTTTTACAGATTCGGTCTACCTCTTCAAGCATCTCCAATTCGATTAATTGCACCGCTCGCAACTGTTCTGCAGTAAGATTTACCATGCCTTTACAATTTCTCCTCTCGACTCTTGAGGAATCGCTCCATAAAATCAGCCAGGGCTATCGACTCGTCCCTCGTAAGCTTAAACGCACCATCTTCATGATAATGATTAATTGCCGCCACAAAATCCCGAATCTCATAGCGAAGCCCATCACCAGCAAACTTTGTATATACCTGCTCATTCTCATTAATATCTTCCCGGCAAACTTCAAAGCTGGTCGTCTTCCACCAAGGAGCCTTGACTTTGATATACCCTTGCGTTCCAGAGATAATCAACTCACCTTCAGACTTTACCCTCAAACCTGTTTTCGCAGTGGCCAGCGCATTCGGGTAGCGAAAATAAGCTTTCGTGTAAATATCCAAACCATTATCCGCTAAAAATGATTCAAAACGAACTTCATCACAATTCGCTCCCAAAATCTTGATAATCGGCAAAAGTGTATAACTACCAAATTCGGTAAAGCTTCCACCATACTCTTTATCCGTCAACTCACGTAAATTCGAGGAAGTAAGTCTTGTAAAGCAAGACTCAACATCATAAATCCTGCCGATAACGCCACTTTTCGCCATACTCAACAGACGAACAAACCCTGGTGCGTATGCGGTTTTGATGGCCTCCATCAAAATACAGCCTTTTTTCTCTGCCAAGTCATATAATTCTGCTGCTTCCTGCTTTTTCAAGGCCATCGGTTTTTCACAAAGCACATTACACTCATGCTCCAGTGCCTCCCTAGCATAAGTATAGTGCGTTTGATGTGGTGATGCAATATACACCGCATTAACCCGTGGCCATAAATCCTCCAATGCACTAACATGAAAACCTAGCTCATATTCCTGTTGAAATCGTGCGGCACTATTCTCATGAGGATTATATACCCCTTCCACATTTATACCACTGACAAAAACCGATTCTTTTACAAACCGACCAGCGATGCGGCCAGTACCAATCACACCCAATTTTACCAGCTCATAGTTCTGATTGCGCCGCATTGTGCTGGAAATTCCCTTTGTCCGTTCCAAATAGACAACTTCGCAATACTCAGACAGATAATCAAATTTCCCCGTCCAATCCGAACCGACAGTAAATACATCTACTTGATATTTTTGAATGTCTTCAACCTTTTGTCCAACGTGATCTTCGATAATGATCTTATCCGCAAACCCCGTTTTCTTTACATTATCAATCCGTTCCATTAGGGAATTGACCACATTAAGTTTACCTCGTTCTTCATCATAATGATCTGTGGTAACCCCAACAATAAGATAATCCCCTAATGCCTTTGCTCGTTTCAACAAGCGATAATGCCCCTCATGAAAAAGATCAAACGATCCATAGGTTATAACCTTACGCATATATACTCCCCCGAATATATAACGGACAAACATTAGCCATCAATAATTGATTACATCTTCAATACTAAGCAATCTATGACTGTTTCCTAATTGTTTTTTTATTTCTCTCATAAAATAAGATGCTGTCACAACAATCGCATCACATTTTGGCAGTTCTTCCGTCGGAATATAGATTGCAGCATCAGCTGATAACACATTCTTCCTTTTATCTACAATTCCCAGTACTTTTATCTCTGTTCCACGCAAATCACATAATAAATGTCGTCCCAAAGGTCCATATCCATAAATCAAAATGGAGTGGATGTCCATTTTGATTAAATTATCTGAAATAGTACCATTTTTCTCCCACAATGTCATCCAGCTATCCATTATTTTAAAATATTTTTCAAACTTTTCCCCTTTTCTTCGTAGAGTTGTTACGTATTTATTTTCATATTTTCCCTTATACTTAGGAATGTACTCTACATACTTGGATTTAGCATACGTTATCGCCTCTAAGAACTTTGTCCCATAGCGCTCATCCGGTTCAAGGTACATCCCTTCTCCCCATTCATTCCAAGCATTCAAAAAAACAATATCATTGTTGTATGCAGCATTTTTCGCCATCAATTCAACTAAATATTCACCAAACAATTCTGGAGTCGAACCTTTAACTAAAAAACCTTTATTTCCATGCCTTGGTGTATCATCATACCCAACAAATCCTCCAAAGAATGTTTTCTTTGCTCTCGGTCCTTCTTGTAGTATATTCTCCCAAATATCCTTATATTCATAATAAGCAATCCCATCATACTCCTGTTTTCTTTTTGCTATTTGTATTCCACTAGATGGTTCAAAGTTTGTCTCAGCATCTATTGATTCTCCAGCCAATGCGTTACAATTTGCACCAACTACATAAATTCCATCTATACCATATTTAACTATTTCTTTTTTCCAATACTTCAACATTTCATTTATACATTCAATATCATCAGACTTATAAATAACAAGTAGCGGCTTATTTTCAACTTTAATGTATCGTGAATCCTTAAAAAAAGGGATTAAATACTCAAGATGCTCTCTCCAAGCATCTTCATCGCCGTATGCTTGTTCTAATAATATACCATTTTCATCGGAACAATTCCTCACCTCATTTTTATTCGTCCATACATTTTTCTTTTTTATATTACTCCACGAACGTGCCCATGTTTCATTTGCCCAGCAAAAACAAAATGGCATATCAATATCTTTCCACTGAAGAAGATTTTCCACTGGCTGTTCAAGAATTTTTCGTCCATCTTTAAACCAATAGTGATATATACACAAACCATCAACACTATATTTACGCATCAAATCTGCTTGCCATTTCAGCGTTTCCTTATCGGTTAAATCATAATAATAATGATTTAACGGTACACGCGGCTGATAGTGTCCTTCAAATAAAGGACGTGCTTCCTTAGCACTAACCCAATCTGTAAAACCATTCCCCCACCATTCACTATTTTCCACAACTTCATGAAATTGTGGGAGATACATCGCAATAACTTTCATAACATTTCTCTCATATCCATTTCCGATTTCATAACTTCTCTATAAAAATTCGCCATTTTTAAGTTATTTTCCTTACGTTTACCAATGGTACAAGAACCTGAATAATGATGTACACAAAAAGTATTATCTGTTATCAATGGTTTTCCGGAGAATGCCAATGTTCCACTCATAACTTCCACTGGATAAATCGTTAGATTTGCAACATTCTGTAACTCATTTCCGTCCTTATAACCATGCTCCTTCATAACTTCTGTTTCATAATCAGGCCCCACTTTCATCTTCATTCCATCTGAAAAATCAAACTCCGTCTTTTTGTATATATCACACATTTCAACCATAATATCCAGCCCCGGCATTCCACCGAACCCCAAGCCAAGATTAATACGTTTATCCATTTGAACTCCAGCAAATCCTTTTTGATATAATAGTTCTTCTAAATTTCGAATCACTTCTACGTCTGTATCTAAATAAATCCCTCCATATTGGTAAATGATATCCTTTCTTGCATAATCTGGAACAAATCCCCATCGCCCCTCCTCATATGCTTTTCTCATATAGGGATTCTTCTTCACATCATAGTTGCTTTCATCCCAGCGTATAATCTCAAAATCTGGACACTTATCCTTCCAACCTGCTATAAATCGCTGCTGCTCCTCCGGTATTTCAGCCTTGCCGAACCAACAATAATGAATGTACTTGGGAATAATTGGCTTTTGAGTCAATCTAAAATCCAAAGGATGACCAATAATTTCATTTGACTCCGGCTCTGCAAAGATAAAGCTTAGGAAAAAACATTCTAACTCATCTGGAACCCCCTGATTTAAGAGCGACTCATATAACTCGCGTCCAGCGCCTGAAATACCTGCCGAAATCAAAACAACTGTCTTCTCTAGCGAAAAAGACAGTTCTGACATCACATTCCATGGTAAAACACAAAATGATTGTCCTTCACATGTCAACGTTTTGCCCTGCTTATTAGGGTCATTATCTACTACAACCTTAACATATGGTTCCAGGCGAACTAATTTACAAACCTTATGTAGTAGTTTGCCTGCACCAAAGCATATGACATCTTTATCCCTAATATATTCAACAAACGCAGGCAACGGCATATTTCGCAAACGCACAGCTATCACTACTCCCTATCAAAATATGTTCTACGCGCTTCTAATAATTCCTCTATTACTTGTTCAAGTTCACAAATCTCTTTGCTCTTGAAGCTCACATAAACCGTAGCCAAAACATAGGCTGCATAGAAAACTTCCTCTACTGTACGCTTTTTTCTTCTACGTTCACAAACTAAGCGATCATGCGTCAATCCCCAGCCTGCATAAAAGGGCATCCCAAAGCAATGTACCTCACAGCCGCACATTACCGCCTCAAATCCCATTTGACTACTCACCACATAGACCTTATCCATTTGTTGCAGCAAATCTATAGGATTGATTGCTTCAGTCAAAATATGAATATTATCCATTTCTTGCACATCTGCAAAATGTCCTTTACTGATTACAGGATGTGCCTTTATGTATATCTCTGCATCAGGATTTTCCTCTACAGCGGCTTTAATAATATCTTTGAACGTATTTTCATCATTTGCCATACCAAATTCAATAGATTTATCACCATAAACTTGATCAACTACCAAAACCTTAATTGCACGAGCAGCAGAAATCTTTAATCCCATAGGCTGACAGTTATATTTGCTGATTTTTTCCCTTGTAATAATCTCCATCAAAGTTCTGGCACGAATAAATTCTTTTTCATTTAATGACCAATTTGAATTTAGAATATTTTCAATGCGCGAAGGCACATGCGCATTCATATAAAGGCTACCTTCATCAAAAATAATAGAATGCCTAAATGTAAACTCTCTCCCACCGGTCCCCATAAAAGGTTCTATACTATTGATAAATCCTTCCTCTGCAAAAACAATATCTATTCCCCGTTCCTTTGCTTCCATAGCCGCTCTCTCAGTCAAATAATCAATACGCGGTCTTAGGAATATAAGCAGATCATTTTCTTTTGGCAATTGTGCATATCGCACAATTGTTACTTGCTTTCTCACTATACTTTCAATTATTTCTTTACCATGATTTGTATTAATAACAGGCATTTTGGCATTCTTTATTTTGTAAAGGATTTCATTATTAACTGACATTTTACTTCCTGAAAAGAACATAGTCAAAAATGCTCTATATAGAAGTTGCCTTTCCAACTGCCAATTTTTATAATAAATATGCCCAAGTATTTCCATACATTCCTGTTTCCATTTAGAATCATTAAAGCTTCTCAATTCAAATTTATTTTTACTTGGAAACAATAAATCATTCAATAATATATATCTTTCAATTCCAGCTTCGTATAATTCATCAACAATCATTTCCGGTTTATCTGGTGTTACAATCACAATCGGTTTATCACACATACTCAAATATGTAGAAAAGGAAATAACCGGAACACCATGCCAAATAGATCCATAAAATTCTTCATTACTATCTACTACAGCCAACAATTCAAAATCTGTCAAAAGTTCGAAAGCTTCTTCCGCCCGACTTCCTTTCCCCCAAAAAACGACTTTACGTTTCACTATGTTATCCCCCCTTCCCTAAAGCGTCCATTCCTCAATTTTTTTCTTACTCACACGCCAAGGATGATCATACGTTCTCTTCTTCACATTACAGTAGCGGCAGAAATGTATTGGCTTAGCTAAAAATTTTAATATTTCATCAGCACTTTTAGCTTTATAAATATCTATGCCATCATCATCTGCTAAAGGGACATTTTTCTCAAAAAAGCGATTGAACGCTTTGATATTCGGTGCAATACTACAAGTATATAGCCTGCCACGCTCCAATGTATGACAAGAATTGGCGTTAGCGCAATGCAGAAAACTATCCACAGCATTCTGTTTACCAGTCAAATCCAATGGAAAATGCCATAAAGACCTGCCACTTTCCGACGACCCCAAATATTTCCAAACAATGCCCTTTTCTTCAACTTTCTTCCGCAATGCATCATAATCGAGCTTTACCGGATATTTCGTAACCAGCAAACCAGTTTTATTCTCTTTTAAAACAGACCAAAATATTTCGTCCATCTTCCCCAAGAGAATTCCATTCGTAGCAATGAAAACCTCTGTATCTGGCATACATATACGGGCAATTCTCACATATTCAAGCAAATCCTTATTTAACAACGGTTCACCACCTAGGAGGATTATTCTATGAATATGACCTGCCATCACATCCGCCAGGCGAATCATATCTTTCTTAAAAATATCCAACTCCAATGTATCAGCCTCAGCTATAGGAGCAAAATGATCGCATCCCGTACAGTTTAGATTACAATCCTTATTTATATTTACCTCAACATGGATAGAATCCAACGCTGTCATTCTCTGCTTCTGTTCTCTGGCCAGCTCCTCTCCTATAATATCATCTGGCAAATCTAAAGAAATATTTTCTGTGGGAATTCCAACATCGATTAGTTGCTGATACATTTGTTTGCTATGTCGCAGCGAAGCCACTATGAAAGCAGCATCATTATAACCAGTCACAACATCTTCTAAGGATAAAACCATCACTCCACCATGAATGCCTTGCTTATCCTTGGAATTATCACAAAAAAAAACCCTCTTATGACTGTCTTCTTTTTTTATTCGTTCGTATATTTTTTTTCCTACAGCTGCATAGCCAAAAATAATCAACGGCGTATTAGATTCCTTATCAACACTCATGACAGCCCCCTTACTACCAAAAATTCATCCACTTTCTTCATCACCATTTCCGGTGTTATCTTCCACATACAGTCCGGCATCTCCATTCCTTTAGCACACACATCGAAACCATCATAAAGACAATAACATCCATGACAGTCGCCCACTAGGATATTGATATTCTCATCATAGCCAAAATAATCAACAGATGTGGGGCCAAAACACACCACACATTTAGTTCCCAACTGTGTTGCTAAATGCACCAGTCCACCTTCCTTGTCCACGTGTAGCAAACTTTCCTTCAAGATGTATTTGACCAGTTCCAAATTTTTACCCAGAAAACACTTATCGACCTCATTTATCTGCACGGTTTCAGCTGAACCAAGCTGCACAATTTTTATTTTCGGATACTTTTTCTTGAAGAGTTTTACAAATTTTTCCACATACTCAAACGGCCAATCCTTCGCAATGCCATTATTTTTATTAGAAGCCTCCACCCCCCCGCCATAATTAATGGTGATATATTTTCCCATTAATGCAAGATGTTCATATTGTTTCTTATAGACCGGATCTAAAGGTATAGAAACCTCATGTCCTTTGATATTCAACACACCTGTATAATTCAAATAGTTATAATAATTAAGCCCCAATAACTTCATTCGTTGGAAATGCACGTATTGCGAAGTTACGCCCATCACGGACAGATTATATTTATTCACTGCCTGTCGAAAATTCATCATCTTTTCTGCGAACTCAGAATTATAGTCTTCTATTTCCTCTTCATTAAATGCATCCACATTCAGCATAAATAAGAGCATCGAAAAAGCTAGACTATAACGTGATTTATGCTTGGCATAAAGCGCACCACCATCATTGATTACGGCATTAAGGTTTGGCTGGTCACGATAAACAATTTCTATCATGTCACTTGCGCCAGGAGAGTATATGTCAATCCTGCAATTTGGTGCCATGGCTACTAGCTCCATAAAAAATTTTTTCTTTACAATAGCATCTCCAAGTCCCGTCCCATACCTCAAGGCTATGGAGATGCCATCATGCAAATAAGCAAAATCATACATAATTTCTCTATCTGGCCTATTACTTGCTGTCAACACTTCCACATCTTTGCGCGGTTCGATATAAATAATTTTTTTTGCAGCTACCCCAAAAGAAATCAGTCGCTTGATTACGGCACGAACGTGTGTCCCCATCTTAAAAGCCAGCACTATAAAATCAAAAGATAATGACAAAACTTTTTCCACAGGATACACAGGAACAATCATAGGCGCGTATTTCGCGTAAGACCTATCAATAAAAGCCAATACTTTACAATATCCAGATGCCATCAACTGTTCAAGATACTCCTGCCCTACATCTCCCGCACCGTAGATAACGATACGACAACCTTTGGGTACTTTTTCAAAAGGAAATAGGTACATATACTTTTGAGACATAGCATCATCTACTTTCTATAAAACCATGTATCATTGCTTTTTTTAGATTACGTAGCGTAAGCCAATCACCATCATTAAATCCATTATTGCGGAGATAATCCTTCATCTCATTTTCGTATTTCCCACTAGCGATAATAAACCTTCCTTTATATATGTATAAATCAGTATAAGAACATATTGATTGTATGGGAATCCCAATATTAGTTTTTGTTTCTTTAATATGATTATCAAATATTTTTTCAACTCTTATATTTAAATTTAATAAAAGGTTTATTAACCTTTTACCATCCTCTCCATATCCCCAAATCACGCATTTTTCTTCAACAATCTTACGCATTAATAATGTAGCTTTTCGATAGGAAGATTTCCGTAAAAACCGTTGACAAAGATAGTTAAAAACATTATTAATTCTTGGTTGGTAGGGATCTGCATACTCTTCCCTTGAAGGAAGATCATATCCGTAATTCTCCACGAGTGGCTTAACTATCGAATACTTTCCTTTAAACCATCCATGACATCCAAAAGGTAATATAGTATGAATTTTTTTATAGCAATGCATAATATCAGAATCAATTGAAAACTGTAAGGCTGTACTTATGTCCGGTACATTTAACAAACCAATTTTTCCGCAGTAGCCAAAATATAAATCTTCATATTTCATAAATACGTTAGATAATGGATGTTTTAATATCTCATTTTTCATCTTCAAAACTCTAAGCATGGCATCTATCCTGCGTAACGATAGTCCACCATTGCCAATTCGAGCTCCTAAATCATGCCAATTTATTGTCCAACGCGAAAGTGGTGCGCCCATATAATCATATCCCATAGAACAAAAATATTCTAATTTATCATAGAACACAAATGCATCAAGCTGATAAATTAGTATATATTCATATTCTTTAAATCTACTATAAAACATTGGTTCTAAAAGCAAATTGCTATATGAATCAACACTTTGGAAATATTCATCTGCAAAGCACTCTATCCTACAACAGTTCCGCTGCAAATAACAATCATATAATCTATATGGGATTATTACAAAAATGGGATAATTTACCAAAACCTTTTTCAATTGCTTTAATGATATTTTTTCTAATTCAGATAATTCTTTTTTATATATCGGTACAAGTATAGCAACATTTCCCGTCTGCATCTTATATACTCCAATAAAACATACTAATTCGCAGTCATTTTCTCACCAAGGATATACAATCTAAATTCTCTACCCCGCCCCAATCCACAATTTCTTGATGTACAATTTCCAGACCAGCTCTATGCGCTAAATACGCAAATAAGTTTTTACTCATATAACTTCTTCCATGCGGTGCATTTGCAAATGTGGCCTTATAATCAGAACAATTATTCGAATGATGGAACAATCCCATACCACCTTTTTCCAAGACTCTAGCACATTCCTGCAAATACGAAGCTATATCCATAAGCTCAAAATGAACCATTGCATCATATGTAAAAATTGCTGTAAATGAATTCTCTGGCAACTCTGATAAATCATATCCATTATTTACATAATAGCTTATGTTTTTATAATTTTTGAATCTATCACGACATTCTTCTATATTCTTTTTCAAAATATCAACCAATATAACTTTTTTTGCTAAATTGATATATTGTGGTACATGCCTACCTCTTCCACAAGCAAGTTCAATGATTTTTTCATGATTCATCTTCATAAACATATCTCTACATATTCCATCTCCCCAAAAAAATTTTAATGCCTCATCTGTTTCTGCAACCTTATAATAAGAATCCATATGTCCAATATGGAAAAATGCACAATATTCCCTATTATATTCTACTCTACTCATATCAAGACATTTAACACAATACTCCTCAAGATTATGATATACTTTTTCTTGTGCAAGTAATTCTCGTACTTCGTCAACATAATCCCCGCCTACGCCAATCAAAAAGGAAAGACTTGTTTTCTTAGCTTCATCTATATCTATCACAGGAATATTATCGATTTTCCCCAATTGAACTGCATTTCTATCACAAAATGCATATACTAAATATGCATAACCTAATCTACATAAAAAATTATATATATTTCTCCCTTTTCTCCCAGCTCCATAAATAATGATTTTAGATTTATTTTTTTCTTCCATTGTTATTTCTCCTATGCAAACTAATCTAAAATAGTTCGCTAACCATTTTTTAATGTTATAGCAATTTCTTTTTCTAATATATCCCCCAGTATTTTTAATGTAAAATTCGCTTCATAAACCATTCTACCTTTTTCTCTCATATAACTCAACTGCTTGTACCTTTTTGCTATATCATTTATTACACCAGCTAATTTTTCTGGACTATCACTAGGAACAATAAATCCACTTTCTCCATTAGAGATATAATCTGCTATCCCAGTCTTATCTGTTGTAATACAGATTTTTTTATTCATAAGTCCTTCAATTACAGCTATCGAAAGAGTCTCTTCACGTGATGAACAAACCACAACATCGATTTTCCTCATTATATCTTTAAATTTCTCACGAGTTAGCAATCCTACATATTCCAATTCAGGATTTAATTTAATTTTTTCGGCTATTTCTCTTCCATAACAATTGGTTATATCCATTTCTCCGATAAACATTATTTTAATTTTTTTTCTCACATTCAACGGTAACAACTCTAATGCCCTTATTATAACATCTTGACCTTTTATCTCGCAAATACTACCTATAACAGCAAAATTAAGCGTATTTGATTCTTTCTTTACACATTTAATGTAAAAATCAGAAATCCCCAGACCCATTATATCATTAACTCTGTTTGGATAGTACTTATTGAAATTTTTTGCTGCACTATTAGATACTGCAACAATTCTTATTCTTTCCATCTTCTCCACAGTATTGTATACTTTAAATCTTATAGTATATAATTTATATACTTTCGAATAATTATCACTAGCCTCATGAATCCACCATAATACAGGAAAAAGATTACTTAATTCACATGCTAATCGTATATTAGAAAAAGTATTTACTATGACTCCATCAAAATTTTCGAAATCAACTAAGTCTTGAATCGAGCAATGTTTTATTTCCGGAACAATTAATATATTTACCTTTTCTTTAAAAAAAATATTTCTAATTTCCGGATTTACATATGGTGCTGCTAACATAATCTTATATCCACGTTTAGACAATTCCAGTGCAGCATTAACAGCAGCTATTGATGCGCCATCATATTTCACCGCATTTGTAATAAACAAAATGCTTTTTTTTACTTTTTTCGACATACAATTCATATATATTTTTCGATATTTTTTTAAGTATTGTCCGCGATATTTTTCGAAAGATAGAATTTTTTTCTCATCTACACCTAAACAAATTAATTGTTCTTTCATTTCTAATTGTTTCACACTCATTGTAACCACATAATCAAATGTTATTTTAGTGATTTTTTTCGGTAAATAAACCGGTTTATTATCTATTATCTTTATATTATCAGCGCGATTATCTATAAAACAAAGCACTTCATCTTCATAACCAGCAACTTTAACGACATCTCGCTTAAAGTTCGAGTAAATTTTTCCACATCCAAAAATAATTATTCGCATTCTCATTGAGACTCCTACTAGACTATATAAGTAAGTATCATGCAATACTAAAACTTACTTTATCTAAATTTATCCAAAAACTCATTTGGTTGATAAAAAAATTCCATATTCTTTTCTATTTTTTCTTCGGACCAATTCCACCATTTAATTTTTAATAAAATATTTCTATCTTCCTCACTAAATCTATAGCGAATCACTTTTGCTGGTACACCACCAACTATAGCATAGGGTTCCACATCTTTAGTAATTACTGCACCAGCTGCCAACACAGCACCATCTCCCACCGTTACGCCAGGCATGATAACTACATTAGCACCAATCCAGACATCATTACCAATATTAACCATTCTGTTATCTCTTATCTCACTATTAGAAAATGATGCATTATCATGATGTTTACCATACGTTCTTATCATTCTTTGTATTTCACTATATTTAGTATTTAGAAACACTCCATAAACATCTAAAATAGGATGTGTAGAAATGCAATCCAACGAATGATTATTACAAACCCGTGCAGTACCATTAATTGAACAATATCTCCCTATATTGGCCATTGGAAAATACTCTAATAAATATTCATATCCGTATGTAAATCGTCCAACCTTACACCCACGATAAACAATATCTTCCCTATTAAAATTTTCATACACATAGCAAAAATCAGCATCTTTATATCCATATGTGTATAATGTATTTATTAGCTCGATATCTGTATCTAAAATATCGATAATTATATAGCTATTAGGCACATCAATTTCATCCAATAAAAACACCGGCAAACCAAAATAGTCTTCGAGACCATCATTTTTTCTTTTATCAATGAATCCAACTATTCTTATCTTATTTTCTACAAAAAAATCATATGCTTTTTTACCATAATCACCAGCACCATAAAGATATATATGACGCGAACGACTATTATTAATTATTCTATTTAATTTTCTTTCACAGCAAGCTAAATATCTTTTTTCTACAAAACCATTATACATATCAATTACTTCCAATTCTAATATAAAACGATCAATAATCTATTTAAAAATCATAAAACGTATCACATTTTTTACACAAACAGATATTTTCTCTCCCCCTATATATACATTCTCTTATTTTTTTATATTTCTCACCATACCAAATTTCGCATATGCTTTGATTTCTTAAATCCCCTAAAGTAACTTTTCCTAAAGCATCATTGCAACAAAGAGAAACTTTACCATCAGGACGTATTATTAATTGCCTAAATGGCAGTAAGCATTTTTCCTTTGGGTAAGATATAATACTTTTCCTATTTGGTGCAATTCCTCCTCGTGACGTAAGAATCTCATGAGGATCGCGTAAATGTACAGTTACCTTTTGAGCAATTTCCGGATGTTTTTTTTCATATTCTACTAATTCCTTTACAATAGGTATGAGCATATAATTCTCCGTATAATTATCTATAAATAACTCATCTAAATACGGTAAAATATTTAAAAGTAAATCCATTGTCAAAACTGTTCCGTTGGTAAAAGTATATAAATGAGCAAACGGTAACTTATGACGAGCATATTTTGCTTTCTCAATTATATTAGTATCTAAAAAAGGTTCATTGTTGGAAAATAACGCCAACTTACCTCCATAATGCAAATCATATAATTCATCAATTATCTTTTGGAATAAATCATAATCCATTATTTTTCGTTCTCTTATATCTTTTCCAACACTAACCGGGCAAAAATCACAAGTTCCATTGCATCTATTGATTGTTTCTATTTCTACCCATCGAAAAAGTAAATCTTTTTTATAAATTTTATCAACATTATTGTTAATATATTTTATCATTGATTTATTATCATTTTTCTTATTCCATGACTGCTCTGTATTCGTCACTTTCTCACTAGTCGTATAATCTTCAAGAAGACAGTTACAATTGCTAAACATTTTTTTTCTAGGGGTAAATACACAATATTTTTTCACCCCTAATTCTAATAATTGTATCTCCATGTCATCAACATGCATACCTGCAATCCATACTAAGTAACCATCTTTTTCATCTAATAAAACATTTACAGGATATATATTGGTCGAAAAAATTTCCGTATTATGTAGCTTTATATTATTATCAACAAAGTAATCCACATCTCCACCTAAAATCGAATATAGTTTTTTTCCCAATCTCCCCGCACCGAAAATAATATTTTTCATTTCTCCGTATCACTCCTCATTGCTAATTTCAACTTCATCAAAAATCTATAGGCGGAATAATCTACAGTATTACACATCATCTCATGCAAAAAAAAGTAATCATTATCATGAGGATTTTTCTTAAAATATACATCACCTCTTCGAGATTTTGCTTCATACTCACAAAACGATTTTGTAAAGTAATGATTAATATGTGCATCCATTGGTGATTTTTTTATAATATGATGATTATAAAATGCTATTTCATCATAAGTATTTACAGGTGGAATATTCTCCATATCTTCATATTTACAACGTAGCGAATGATGCCATGCTTTATTCTTTATAGCAGAAAAATCTATATCAAATGCTGTATTCCAAAAACATTTACCTATGCGAAATAACTTAGGAAATCTTATTGTAAAATCTTCTATGACCAGTCTTTTTTCGTCTCTATTCATCAAGCCAGACGTTCCAAATAGATGCCAATAAAGCAATACTGATGGACGTTTTTTAAAATTCTTTAATATATCATAAATATTATTTTGCCGATTGAGAATAACGAATTCATCAATATCAATAAACCCCAACCATTCCGTTTCATTTTTCGCTATTTCACTTCCATTTTTATAAGCTTCTAACTGTGCATGATTTTTTTTCCATTTTTTTAGCGATATAATTCCCATATTAATATAAGGTTTTAATACTTCAACACTATTATCAGTCGAATTATTATCATACATATAAAAATGATCAATTCCAATTAATCGATGAAATTCCACCCACTCTTTTAAATATTTTCCTTCATCTTTAAAAATACTACACAGCGATACATGATATTTTTTTTTCTCATATTTAATTTTTTTATTTTCCAATTCATATTTTATTATCATTGCTTTTAATGTATCTAATATTTTATACTTATAGTATTTCCAATCTTTATTTACAGAATCTTCGAAAATAAAGTTGTCATCTTCTTTTATTATTTTTACATTTGTCATCTATATACTCCAAAGGTATTAATCAACGCTCTTTTTATCGTACTTGTCCTTTACACGTCTTGTAACTTCCATAAATATTTTGTCTTTTACATCATCTAAATTGTAAAAAACCTGCATGCTTGTCTCAAAAGATGATACATCGTACGAACACGGATATTTATATATAAGAAAATCTATTGCTAAATTTATACAAAATTTCAATGTTTCATTCTTTAAATAAAAAAAATCTTGCATTGAGATAGCATCTTCACGCATGAGCTTCATTAATATAAAGAGCCATTCAACTCCAAATGCATAAAATAAATCATATTCACCTTTTTTGGTATGACTACTAGGAATCTCATCTATCAGCTTTTTATCATCAATTATATATATTCTATTTCGCTCCCGAAATAAAATATTTGTATGTGGAAACAACTCATTATACTTTTCATCTGATGGTATATTTTCAAAATCTTTTTTCCATATCGCCATACCTGTAGACCAGGTTCCATATATCTGAAGTCCATGAACAAACTCTGAAAAAGTTTCGTATCGAACTATGCTATCTTCCATATGCAAAGTATTATTTGAAAAATATATAATCGGCGGCTGAATTTCATTTTCATATTTTTCCGCATAGTCAATAAAGTATTGAAGAGTACCAAAGCGCAATTTTGTACGATGATTAATGAATTTTATAAATTTTCCAGAGGCCATCTTGTAAGCCTCTGGTTCACTCAAAAAAAGCAACTTATCGGTACGCTTATAATGAATATTGTCATGTTTGGAACAATATTCAATCATCTTCATTTGAAATAGCTCGTTATTTCCATTATCACAAATATTAACTTCAAATAAACCATCATCTATATTTTGCTCATATATACTATCTAATACAGGAAATATCCATTCTATGACACCATTTGTTGGTATACAAAGCGAAACCAAACATGACATATACATCCCCTCTTTATACAAACTATTATACATATTTATATATGTTCATTTCAGACAAATATAGATTAAAATCTCTAATATATTCACTAGCATCATAATGCGTACTTGCTAACACAAGCATTACAGAATCTGACGAAAAGTCATACATCTCTTTCCAAATCATTTTAGGAATATAAACACCTGACATCGGTTTATCTAAATTAACGATTATTTCTTCCTTGCCATCGGTAATACGTATTTTACTGCGACCAGCAACATTAATTAACACAAATTCTGATTTTCTATTGGCATGTTGTCCGCGAGTAATACCATTACTTGAGTCATACATATAAAAAATTCTCCTAATCTCAAAAGGTATATCTTTAGCCCCTTCAACCACGACCAGTTTTCCACGCTCATCTCCAAAATCACAAAATTCTATGATAGGACATTTTTCTTTGAGATTCATTCGCTATCCCTCCTAAAGCAGGATTTCTATATAATATAAGGCTCTTTTTATGAGAATTAAATTTTTTTCTTTAATAAAAAACCTTTATCAATAGTATCTTCAAACATAATTCCTCTTTTTATAGGGATTTGCCCCCCACGGTATATCCATTCCCAAACAATTTCATATTTGCATTCATTGATAAACTTTTTAAATTCTATCTCTCCTAAAACAGTAACTGGATAAGTTGCTTTATAAATACTAGCTGGAACATGCTGTAACATTATCTGACTAGTTCCTTTTCTTTTCTTTAAAAATGCGGTTTCATCTATAATAACATAATCAAACTTTTTTGAGAGTAAATTGCCGAACCATTTATATGGATTATTTAAATATTGCAATACACCTGATAACAGCAATACATTAGGTGACAAATCTGATGACAAAGCTTCATCTACATTATAAAAAAAATTCAACTCTGGTACTTTTTTTTTACCTCGTTTCACATAATGCTCTTGTTCTACAATACACCACCCCATATCATTACTATCAATAATATCACGATAACGAAAATAATTACTTCCTAAAGAACCTCCAAAATCTAGTATATTTATTTTCTTTAATTTATCTTTAACATAAAACAATGACGCTAATAGCTCAAAATTATAATTCGGTTTATAAAAACAAACACCATCCTGCTCGTATAGGGCTTTGCCCTTTCTTACTTTCTGAGTTGCTTCGTCAACTTGATCGATGATATTCTCTGCAGCATATCCTTGTTGTACATTTATACTAGCCTCGGCCTCTTCAAATGTTGAATAATTTCCATAATAATACAAGTGATCTTTTCTTTTTAAATAATACTTTACATTTGATATTATTGGAGGCATTAATAATCTTTTTGCTTTTTTTAAATAACCCATTTTAACCCCTCATTATATATACTAAAATTAATTAGTGCCCTCTTTTAGCATATGCAGCATATTACTAGCACACTTTTTTTCATTTTTTTTAGCACTTACTATATCCGCCCTTATACAATACTCCAACATTTCTATATTATCTTGTAAAACTCTTTCCCTCACAACCTCTTTATAGGCAATCTTTAAAAATATTTTTTTTAATTCCTTCATATCGTAATTCATTATTTTTCCTATAAAATTGTCGTTTTTATAAAAAAAATATTTCCCATTAGATAATAAAACAATATATACATTATTCTTCTTATCTATTGCAGTTACCCATTCATCACTTAGCTTATCTTCTCTATCCAACATTCCAATTTTATGATATAACATTCTTTTTCTAGCTTGTTTTTTCGAACATATTCCTAGAACATTAACTTGTCCCGGTAAAAAAATTATACTATTTCTACACTGCATAATTCCATAAAACATTCTTTCTTTCATACTAATATTTTCTAATAAAAAATGTGAATACACACGTCTATGAATATCATAGCATAATATTTGATTCCCTTTAGAACAAACAATCCATATCATTTGGTCAACAAAATCCATTGTGTATATTCTTCTATCACCAGGTAATTTATCCCATCTAATAGACCATGTATTTATATCTATTATCCCTAAGTCATTACCACAAGCCAATGCAATAATATTACTCTTAATACATCCCCATTCTACAATATATCCTCTTATTTCTAAGTAAATCACTTTAAATTTATTTTTATTTTTTTCAAATTGTAAAATCATATCTAATCGTGGAGAAATGAAAAATATACTATTTTCATTTTCCAACGCATATTCAAGGAAAAAACAAATATCCGTTTTCTTTAGCCCTACTAAAATAGTAGGATCAGCTAAAAACTCTCTTGTATGCAAGTTAAAAATTAATACTGGAACATTTTCCTGTCTTGGCACAATAATGATTTTACCATCAAAAAATGCTAATGCACCGTAAGCATATCTTTCCGAATAACTGTTAGGTATAATATCTATTATGCTCGTTTTCCCGCTATGATTATCCATTTGGCACAACACTTGCCACCCATTTATTCGCTGAGTAAACCAGGAATTACTTTTGCCATCTGTTGTTAAAAAATATGAATCTAAAAACAAATCAAAACTGATATCTACTTTCCTATAATTTTGGAGCATTACTGGCTTTTTTGTCATTTTATACAGCCATACCAAGCTACTTCTATCACCATAATAAGCATCTGAATATGCTATCGCGCGATTCATATCAGAAGTATCATCGAAAATTCCCCAACTTTGCTCCTTATACTGTTTTTCTAAATCACAAAATTTCGTATAAAGTTCCGGTCTTACTGTATTGATTGATATTTTTAACAATGGATGTGGTCTCCACCACAACACCACATTGTCCCTATCCTTAAAATAGACAAAAACAGATTTTAATTTATCGATATAATATTCATCAAATTGCATCATATCATTTATGGATGTATTATAGAGAATGACTTTTTTGCCTTTTATTTTTTGTTCCCAGTCTGCAGGGAGGGTATAATCCTGACGACTGGTACTTAAGACTTTATCAAATTTTGGGGAACCAAATGGCAAAAATTTTCCCTTAGGATCTCCCCAAAGATAATTCTCTTCATATTGTTTTTTTATGTTTTCATCTTGAACGATTACATAATCTGCATAACGAATCGCCGGAGCCTGACATTTATCCGGGTTTATGCTATCTCCTACAACAAAATATGGTACATAAATCAATGTATCTGTACATTCTTTTAACTTATCGGAATAAAAATGCATATCCACAGACGTTGCTATGTTCTCGCCATCATAGGGGTTGTGTATGAAAATAACATCCGGTCTGACTGCAGCTAAATCGACATTTCGATAATCCACTACCGGAACACATTTCGAAAAATCCTGCAACTCAAAGTGCCATTCTTTAGCACTGGTATCTATGTTTCTCTCTGCCCAAGGAATCGGCATTACATACGCATTAAAATGTTCATCTTCATTTAATACCTGCCAAATGCTTTCCAGGCTGTCCCACATATCTAACTTGTATGGTAAGAAATAGACCTCCTTTTTCACTTCTTTTTCTGTTTGTAGTTTCTTTATTAAAAAGTCTGTTAATTCGATACATAATGAGGCAATCACATCATTTTCGAGATTTTTTTCATTGTGTAGGTTATTAATTTGAGACAAACCAAGCTGTATCCCTTGAAGAATCTCCATATACTCTCCAGCTCTTTTAACGGAAAATTGTTTTTGAATCTGATAGATTAATTCTTCCACTTTATTTTGGCTAGCAAGATAATCCGGTATATATCGAAAGGATTTAAACTGCATAAATATTTTTTTTATTTCATTAGTTTTTACTATCAACACATCTCGTTGAATTCTGTCAATCATATTCGTTTACCTTTCTGATTTTTCTAACTATAAGTATCTTCTATGTATTTATAGTTCAGAAATTTCTTCAATCACCCTGCATGTATATATACAGAACCTTATAGCCATCACAACACACTTTAATTTCAAGCGTAATGCATATACTACTTTTCAACAGGTCCTTATGGATGAATTCATAGGCTGGACGATTTATCGTTTATTCTTTTTGCCATTTATACAGCTAAGACTAAGTTCAAATATTTCCATATTTATCTTATTAATATTATATGGCTTACCATATACGCACGATGAACACGGAGTATCATCAACTTGTGCCAAGATATGTTTTTCTCTAAGTTTTTGCATCTTTTTACCCAACCAAGCTTCTTTAACACTCATTTCATTAAGGTTCTCAACAATCAAACGATTATCTGCTTCAGAACAGCAAATCGCTAAATAGCCTTCTGCAGTAACATTTATAGAATTCCAAAGCACCGAACAAGGTACCGTATGCTTTATAGTAAACGTATTGATGTCTAAATCTGATAAATCACAGTAGATATTTTCTACTGACTCTTGTCCAGCGTATGTACAAGGGTAGTAAAAAACAACTTCATCGCAATATCTTGACACGCTTTCTTTTAACAATTCCAGTTCGTCATAATTATCCTTGATTCCGACACATGAGACAAAAATTTTCAATTTTTTGTTCCATTTTTTTTTCCATTCAGCCGCAAATTTTAATGCTGCGAAAGCTTTTTCAAAATCATCTGCTCCATGTACTTTTTTATAGGTTTTTTCCGTCCCTGCATTGATGGAAAATTTTATGCTATCCAAACCAGCTTCGAATATTTTCGAAAGCAAGTTTGGCGTAGCTAAAGAACCATTGGTTGTCAAGAATATGTAATCATACCCCTTTCGTTTGCTTAGATCTATAAGTTCAACAATCCTATTGTAAAGTAGTGGTTCTCCATTCATATGAAAACATATATTTTTATTACTACCTAAGAAATCCGCACATTCTGTAATAACTTTTTCAGCCAACTTGTAATCAATCATTTTTGCAGTTCTATTGTGATGCTTATTAGGGCAGAAAACGCATCTATGATTACAAGCATTTGTGACTTCCAATTGCACTAAAACATTATCAAAAGAATTAAACCGCGTATTTTTCACCACAGCCAATTTATTAGAATATCTTTCGCTTAAATTCATTATAATCATCCCTCAAATACATCGATACGAAATCATACATCATGATTGCTTCTTCATATTGCTTATTTCCTCCAAATTGGCCAGCACAGTTTCTAACGGATCATAAAAAATAAATTCATCTCCATAGAAAGGATCTCTTTTTTTATATTCATTCACTAATGCTGGAAATTCAGTGCATCCTAACACTATATTTTTTTCTCCATATCTTCGAATAAATCTCAAATATTCCTCTGCCATCTCATCACTATAATTATTCTTCTTAACAGCCTCAATATATTTTCTTATTTCCTTCCATTCAGATTCAGCTGGCTCTACAGCTTCAATCCCCATTTTTTTTAATTTTTTTGTATAAATTTTTCTGTGCAATGCCCCCTCAGCTGCGATAACCAGCACCTGATTAATTTTATCATTTTTTAATTTTTCTCCCAAAGCATCGATAATACTAACAACTTTTTCTTTTGCTTTAGGAACTTTTCTATATACATCTGGCAAGAATGCATGTGCTGTTCCACACACTAAAACAATAGCATCAACATTTTCTGACAACATCATTCTTATGGAATGAGCTATTGCGTCGACTATTTCATCCCAGCCTTCTCCGGTCAACAATGCCTTCGTACGACTTGGCATCGAAAAATTATTATCCATTATTACATGTGGATAAGAACGTTCTGTATCTAAAGAGAATCTCTCTAACAACCTTCGAAAAAAATCAATGGTGGCATAACCGCCAAACCCTCCCAATATTCCCAATTTCATTGTATCACCCCTTACTATTTTTGAAACAACCAATAATAAGTTTCCGTTTCACTTCGTTTCTGTATTCCTTCTCCCCATAACGCTCCTTGATCATAGATATTCCAGCATGGCCAACATACATTCCACAATTCATTATATTCTTCTTTACTTCGATAGATAGCACTATAATTACTTAATAATTCCTCTGAGTATATATTTAAAAGAGTCAATCGTGATTCTTTCCCAACTGTTTCCTTTACATACACCCTTCCACTTGGCTTAACTAATTCTTTTATCCCCTGCAAGCATGTAGTTATATCATCATCATTTATATACATCAGCACGCCATTTATTAAGACTAGGTCGAAATACATATTAACCTTAGCAGCTGACAGCATATAAGCTAAATCTTGAAAAGATGTGTGTATAAATGAGACATTTTCATTTCCTTGGAAATGCTTTTCAGCGATATCCAGAATTTCTTTACAATAATCTGCACCTATATAACTATATCCTTCTTTTCCTGAAAAATAATCCCCCCATCTGCCGACCCCACACCCTATATCTAGAACATTCTCTTTTCCATTCAATTGTAATAATGGAATGATTTTTTCTTTTTCACATTTATCTCTCATTAAAACCAATTCTGGATTTGCATCTTGATAATTGGTATAATTATATCTATACGGTAATTCTTTTTTTACCCTATTAGAAAAAAACTCTTTTACATTTTGATCATCTATGTCTATAGCATCGCCTTTAATTCTATCCATTAATTTGCTCCTTAAAATTCTTTAACAAATCTCATAACCTGTCTATAATCCTCATAAGTATCAATATCTCTAGCTCTAATTTTAATCCCTTTCATTGGCAAAAAAGGTTCTAATTGTTCATAAACGTTCCCTGTGATATTTTTGATATTTTCACGTCTCAAAACACATGGTCCTGTCCATTCAAAGCCACCACATTCCCGAGAAAAAGACGCAACTTCTCCAGCAGAATTTAGATTTAAATATACAGCATCCTCCGAATGATTATCTGCATACGCTATCCATTCTCCATGTGTATGTAATAACTTTTTTATATCATCCGGATGAACCAACAGGTCTCCATCATACTCCATAACATATTCTTTTGCATCTTTACCACCTAAATAATAACTCATACCGGTTTTCGTCTCAAAATAATTATGATTAAATACAAAAACTGTATCTGGTCTAATTTTTCTTACCACTTCTATTACTTCATTTGCTTGAAACCCCACCACCACTCGCACATCTTCAACTTCAGCAAACTGTTCCAATTGCCATTGAATCAACGTCTTACCGCCAATATCAATCAATGCCTTTGTTGAACCGATCCCTAACCTTGAACCAATCCCCGCACAGCTTATTACTACCGATTTATCAGTTATCATATTATTTATTCCTCGCTAATCTTTGATTCAATTTCGAGTATTTGTCTAAGTTGTCTACATAATGTTTTTTCTTCATAAACCAGATAGTCTGCTGCTGCTATTGCTGACATAGCAGGTTGATGAGTCAACCCAGAAGCTATTGCTATATCGGCCATACGCATAGCCTCAGCGTCATTATTTCCATCTCCCACAAACACCACACGACATCCTTGTTTTTGGTAATATTCTACTATATCTTCCTTTTTAATTATTTTTTCCAATTTTATTATCTTATCAGAATCAACATTAGCTTCAGATGCGTATAATTTACATCCGACTCTACCAGCTAACGGCTCAACCCAATCAAATATATTTCCTGTCACTATAGAACAGCAATTACTATTTTTCTTTATAAAATCAACCACTTCACTATACAATTCAACATTATACAACAAGTTTCTAACTTGTGATATTGGTAAATTTCTCAGAATAAACACTCTTTTTATAAACGATTCAATAAATGGGATTTTCCCTTCTATTGTCTTTTTTGTTAGTCCTGAGATTTCTTCAGATACCGAAAAATATTCAGCTATCAATGGTAACGTCTCAATCTTAGTTATAGTTCCATCCAAGTCAAACAAAAATTGTGGTTTCATTTTTTCATTCCTTTAAGTCTTCTAATTCATGATAAATTTTCTCACTTGCTAAACAGCCATTATCAGACAGATAATCGAGGTTTTTATAAAAGAACTCAAGTCGGTGTACCTTTTCATCATCTTTTTCACTAAATAAAACTTCTTCGATAAACTTAGCAATACCGTTAAAATCGTGACCATTTACCTGATATAGTCTTTCTAGTAGTGCTTCACCAAATCCATTAAACTTCTGCTCTTCCCGTCGTAAAAATAGTATCGGTTTATGTGTATACTGATACTCGACCAAAAAGGAACTGCTATCGAGAATCATTGCATCAGAGCTAGAAAAAATCTCCTGATAATATCCCCCCGTAAACACCTGAGCATTTGGTAAAGCATCCCATTTTGCTAAATATGCGTTGTAATCATCATTGGATGCAAACACACCATTACTAACTGCTGATATTGAAAGATTAGGATGTGGCTTTACTACCCAAGAAGTTTCTGGATGCTGTCTAGCATATTCCAGCATAAATGCATAGTTCCAATGAAAGGTAGAGAATTTTGCACCTGCTGAAATTCCCCAATGTGGAGCATAGATTATTTTTACAGCATTGGAATTAGTTTTTTTCCACACAAAACCGTTGTGATTATTTTTATTATAGAAATAATCTGTACGTGGATTTCCTGTTACGCAACCATATGTAATTCCACCACTGGCGTATTGTTCAAATAATGATTTTACATAATTCGTACTAAAGAAAATTTTCCAACACAGAGAAAATAAAGGTAAGTTATACGATTTATACCCATTTCCTTCCCATACATAGAAGCCATACGGAATATACGCTAACAGCGTATTCATCGAAATATTTTGTGGTTGCATTAATGTCGGAAACACATTCGTATATGGTGTCATGTAAAAGATAAGATCATTGTGATCTATATTTGCCGTATTATGTGTCACAGGAACAACCTGCATACCTTTTTCTCGAAATACCTTTATTCCATTTTCAAAATCTTCCTTGATTTTTTTATTACATGGTACATCTGCACGTAAGCAAAGATATATCACTGGCTCAAAACACTTATCATGTACAAGATATTGATATAAATCGTCCCCACACCACATAGAATAATCATACAAGAAAAAAGCCACTCGAATTTTTCTTTTTTTCTGTAATAACTTAATCGTCTTTTGTAACATATCCTTTTTATATTGTTGATAGTCTTCTTTGGATAATGATTGTATTTTTTCAAACAGATATGCATAAGTTACCTTAGCTGGCTCTATTTGATCAGCTCTAGGTAATACATTACGATTACGCAATTGATCAGCTAATTCGTTTGAAGCCAAGCGAGCGCCTTTACGATTCAAATGTGCAACATTATAAAAGCAGCTATAGTCAAGCTTCATGTCAAACAAATCAACAAATTCAAAGGCATACTCCTGACGTATCTTTTTCAGATTTGTATATAAAGTTTCTAAAACATGCGTTGGATATTGCTCCTGTAAAATCCTAGCAAATGGCCACATTAACAAAACAGGTACAGCATGATGTTTATGACAAAGTGCAATATAAGCCTTTAAAAATTCGACATTACTTGCAACCATATTCCCATTATCTTTTTTATCATGTTCTGGATAATCCGTCTCAATATTCAAGAAATCTTCTATCGTAAAATTCTGGTTAATCCCTGATTTAGTTTGGTTATAATTAGCATCAGCCTGACTTCCTGTGATATTAAAATATATATTACGCATCCAGTCAGGCAATAAATAATGTACCAGCCGTGCCTTATTCGATTCACCTGTCGGAGTCCCCAATGTAAGCTGATACATTAAATCAACATTTTTACTTGAAAAGGTATATTTCCGATAATAATGCAACGAATATGGTGCTAAGCCAATCAAAACAAATTTTATGCTACCTTCTGGCTGATGCGCAAACACATATTGAGCTGTCTGATAACCAGTTTGTAAATCTTGCGAACTAAGCGATAAATTTATCCCTTCACATCCTGGCAGACATAATGTGTCCAAACCGACCTCTGTATATGAAATACCTGTGGCAAAATAGTCAAATGATTTCTGTTCTGTCAGACGTAAATTTTCCATCCATAAACGCGAAAAACCATACAACACACTATAATTAACGATTCTATCTCGCTTTATGCCACTTCGCTCAAGCCATTTCGCCATCTGTCCAAGCTCTCTCAACCGATGCTTAAAACCTGCCAAAAGCCAATATGCTTGCGAATAGCGGGTTTTAATACCTAGAAAATCCGAAAATGGACAAAATAATTCCCTGCTTATGTTTAGTTTTTCCAGCGGAAGCATTTGTGGATAATCTACCAACACTGCGCATAATTCAACGCGTTCCAGTCTAATTGTCGATAATATAGATTCCAATTGCCGCTGATTTAATACCAGTAAAACAACTTGTATTTTTTTCATAATCATGTCCCCACTATCACATTACAGTTTCCCATTTTCTTTTTTAATGTATCTATATACTATGTTGCATAATTATCAAGTGAAATACATTTATACTGCTCTACATAAATTGCATCTATCTCTGGTTTCTTTGTCACTATATTCCGCAGAATGTTAAAATACTATATCAGCATTAAGAAAAATAATCCACTCGCCAGGAATATGCCGTAAGGCAAAGTTATGTGCTACGGGAAAATCATCTACCTCATTGTCCACAATATAACAATCAGGAATTACCATGACACGTCATCCCATTTTTAAATGGCTCAATAATACAAAATCTGTTATCGGTAGCTTTGCTGCAATGGCCTGCGCTTTCTCTAGGTTCCCCAGAGCTTTTTGCAGCACAACCATATTGCGAATAGTCATTTCGTCCTGTTCATCATAAGCCAAAGCCTTCTCCAGATAACGTTCCGCCTGGAGCAACTCATTGCTTACATAAAATCCGCCAGCAAAACGATTCAACAAGCCAATCTTTTCTTTTACAGATGCATGGCTTGCACATATTTCTGCTAAACTGTCCTGCTCGGATTCAGCCAGTTCCTGTTGCTTGGGTACGAATTTTGACGGCAGATACTGCGACAAAACTGGATAATCCCGCGCAATCTCCGCTTCATTGCCAAAGGAATTTTCTAATACTAATTGTCTAATCATTTCTGTTTCATCATCAGACAAGTTCTCCTTACCATGCTGTAAAACATATTCCAGCAACGCAAAACCACTATCAAGTTTGTCTGTATGAAAGCATAGGCGCGCTAATAAGATACGCACTGGCAAATGCGTCGGTGCAAACTTCAACGTATTCTCTGCCCATACAACAGCCCGCTCATTATCACCTAACATATAGTAACTATACGCACCGGCATACATAGCGTCAGCATCGTAGCATTTTTTACTAATCAGTTCAGCTAATTCATTAATTACTTCACTATACTGTCGCTTAGCAAATAACTCTTGCAAATTACTTTTCAACTGAGCATTTTGCTGTGTGCCCTGTTTCTTTTTAATTTGTCTACTTCTTTTCCCCATTATTCTCCCTGCTTTCTTTACGCTAAATCCATTAGATATGCATATATTATATTTTCTTTTTCTTGTGAATAATCTGTTCTTTTTGATATCGTCTTTCCGTTTTTTATCCTTTCATATGCTTGTAGCCATTGTGTTGGCAGCTGTTTACGATACAAATCATCTGACATATTCATCCTTGATAACAGCCAACTGCGCAAACCATATAGTTCCTTCAGTTTAGCTTCCACCTTATACACATCTTCGTAAATATCCTCTCTCTTCGTCCATTCTGTTAAACCTGCCTGACGTGCTGCATTCTGAATAAATTCATCATCAAAAGGTAAATTATAATATCGCTGTAAGAGTTGCATAACATCTGTCTTAGATAGTGTTCGCATTGTACTCAACAGTTGAACCAAAAGGCCTGGCTCATAACGATCATATCCTAGCCCCTTTACAAAATAATCCAATGCTTCATCCACACGATTTCGCCTTCTACAGATTATCCCATATTGCATGCACGCCTGAGCATTCACTTGCAAAAACTGATTGGCCTTTTCTATACTGTTTTCTTTTTCTTTGGCTGCCAATAATTGAAAACCTTTGCTAAGATGCTTTTCTGCGGCTAAATATTCATGCCAGCGTGCATGCAAAATCCCTTGCAATAAATAATAAGCTCCCTCGTTAGGATTGCGCTCTTGGCATGACTTTAAGAAATTAATTTGCTCATCATGGCTCCGATTTAATTTAATCATTGACTGTATTGCTATTAGTTCAAGTTTCCCCTCCATGCCTAGACGCTTTATTCCGCCCTCCATCGCCCACATCGCATACTCCAAAGCTTTATCGTATTCTTCCAGTCCATAATAACAATCTGCCAAATAACTCTGTAATTCTGCATCATCCGCCTTTTCTTTTTTTTCTTTTAGCAAAATCTCCAGATTTCGTTTTAATTTTTTCTTTATAATATGATACGAATATCCTGTATGAACTATTACTATCTTATCGTCGTATAACAGTTTGTTCCGCGAATCTCCAAAATTTCGCAAATACTCATGTATTTTACCTTCAAAGCAAATAAATGGCTTTCGACGAAAAATACGGAGTTGGTAAATGATGCTAATTACCCGGTTATTATGATCTGTATCAATGTTAACTAACTGACAGAACACCCCCATCGCCCATGGATCTTTATGATACTTTCTGATAAGATTACGAACAGCCGTATAATCCCCTTCCCGAAAATATTCATCTGCATCCATAAAAATAATCCAATCCCCTACGGCTTGCTTAATCGCATAATTTTTAGCACTAGCAAAATCATTATGCCATGTATAATGATATACCTTAGCACCGCCACGTTTTGCGAGGGAAACTGTATTGTCTGTCGACCCAGTATCCACAACAATAAACTCGTCTGCAATATGCCGTACACATTCAAGCCAACGGGGAAGATTTTCTTCTTCATTTTTCGTAATTACACAAGCAGATATTCTCACCATTTATGTCTCATCCCCAGCCCATTTTATATAGGAGTCCATTTCATTATTCTGCATGCCTGCATTCTTAGCTCGTGAAAAGCACTCCAATGCCAGTAGGTTTTCATGCCGATAAAACAAACATACACCAGCAGCATACCAATACTCTGCCTGTATCCAATCGGAATCTGCAGGTATCTGTTCCAATAGCGACCAGGCTATTTGCCACCGTTCTTGTTCTAGTAGCAAGTTTATTGTCTTATAAAAACAATCTGCTGTCATTCGTAGAGACTGTTCCGTGTAGTAATGCCATTGTTCTGCATCACCATATCGCAAAACATACACCAACATAGTCAAATATGTGTCTGTCATATTAATCGGCATCACATCTAACAATCCCAACTGATATTGCCAAAAAGCCTCATAATCAACGGGTAAATACGATATCAAACGAATCAATGTTTCATCGCGTTTCGCAGTAGGTCTTTCTTGCTGCAAACGTATTATAAGCTCAATCAACTCCGGTAAAACTTTACTTATAGCTATTCTATTTTGCTTATGCAGTTCCAGAATCTCTTGCTGTCGTGCTAAATCCCATTGTTCAGGATAATGAATTTGTTTTTTCACTGCCCGCATCCTCTGTTCTATCTGTTTCATCTGTTCTAGCGTCAAAAGCTGTGGCTCGAGACCATGCCGATAGTTTTCACACAGGTGTAAAGCTCGCTCAAAGGAACGGTATGCACCAGCAAAATTCGCATATGATACATAACATTCTGCCAGTTCTGCATGAAATACGGGCAGTTCTGGAAAATTTTTTACGGCTGACAAGACCACCTGCAAACGTTCCTGTATATACTCAGGATACTTCGCATATAAACGAAGCAATAACATCCATGAGCGACTGGCATAGATAATCGAACGACGACCTTGTTCTATATCTTTCCTAGCATAATATACCGCATGTTCCCAATCCTCCAAACCATCATAAGCCTCAGCCAAATACATATAAACATCCTGTGATGGCTTATCCAGCTCTAGTTCCGGAAGCAACATACGTAAATTTCGTTCAGCTTTTTTCTTCATTCTACTCTGTGTATAACCTGTATGAAGCAACCATCCTGCACTAATTGGACAATACCCCACCTTACTAACGGTTTTACCTTGAAAAAACAACTGTTCGTGAATTTTCCCCACATAACGAAGTTCCTTATGATTTCGCATTATCCTAGGTGCCATATTTTCCATCAGAATTTGCCCGGTATCCATGTCTATATGCTTCATCCACATCATAAGAACCAGCTGTTTACCATTATCTCTTAACCAATCCATCAATCGCTGTCTGTTACTATGCTTCAAAATCTCATCTGCATCCAAAAAGATAATCCAATCCCCTGCAGCTTGCTCTATGGCATAATTCCGCGGTCCAGAAAAATCATCCTGCCACGCATAGGAATATGCTTTTGCCCCATATGCTCTAGCTATGGCTAAAGTTTTGTCCGTTGACCCCGTATCGACTATAATAATCTCATCAGCAATTGCTTTGATGCCCTCCAAGGATGAGGGCAAATTTTTTTCTTCATTTTTTGTTATATAGCACACAGAAATTTTCATAGGCGTCTCCTAACAAGGTCATTCCTCTGAAAAACATTTATATATATTATATTCGTCAAAGTATAAAAAAACCCTCTCCCAAAGGAGAGGGTTTTCCATAACTTGGTAGTCAAATCCGCTACCGAGATTCCAATTACTGGAGCAAGCTGAGAACAGAGCTGCTGCTCTGGTTTGCCTGTGCCAGCATGGACTGAGCGGCCTGCAGAAGAACGTTGTTCTTCGTGTAGTTCGTCATTTCCTTGGCCATATCGGCATCGCGGATAGTGGATTCTGCACTCTGAACGTTCTCGGATGCAGTCGTCAAGTTGGAGCTGGTGTACTCGAGACGAGACTGAACAGAACCAATAGTCGTCTGCTGGTCGAGAGCTTTCTGTACAGCATTGTCAAGCACGTTAATCGCTGCATTAGCCTTTGCCTGCGTAGAAATATTCAACGTGGTACCATCTGCACCAGAAAGGCCCAATGCTTCCGAACGCATATCCGTCAAACCAACTTTAATCGCCTGATTAGCCTTCGTACCAACCTGCAGAACAATGCTGTTATCTGCAGATGCATTCTGTGCACGAATAGTCTCGGAGAAATTATCGAGAACTGCATTAGCCGACTTGTTGATGTTGCCATTAGCGTCCGTGATGCTGATGGTAAAGCCACTAACCTGACCTGCCACACCACTTGCTGCTGCCTTCAACGTTATTGCACTTCCTCCATCAGGAGTGAACTGCTGCGTTGAAGATGCGTCTAGGCCAATGTTAGAGTCCGTATTTGCAATCGCTAACTTATTATCCGTGCCATCTTCAACAAGAGTTTTCAACTCCAGATCCTTACAACTCATAGTAGTTGTATAGGTTTTCCCCTGCATAACGTAGGAAACCGTAACCTTATCCGTGTCATGGATATTCAGACTCTCACCATTACGATTTGTTAACTCCGTGAGTTTAGTAGTTTCCGTAGTAGTAGCACCAAGACTTTCATTCGTCATGTGCGTAAAAGTCTGTTTAACGGACTTATTGTGGGAACCATCAACGAGGTACTTACCATTGAACGTTACATTCGCATTGTCGTTAATCTGGTCGATGCTCTGGTCGAGTTCTTTCTGGATAGTCAGACGGTCGCTATCGGTGTTGGTATCGTTAGCTGCATTGATAACTTTCTCTTTCAGAGTCTTCAGGATATCAACGGTGGAGCTTACAGCACCTTCAGCAACTTTCATCATGCTGCTGCCGTTCTGGGTATTGCTGTTAGCCTGATCGAGGCCACGGATCTGAACGCGCATACGTTCGGAAATCGCATAACCAGAAGCGTCATCAGCAGCACTGTTAATCTTCATACCAGAAGATACTTTCTGCAGACTCTTGGACAGTGCGCTAGAGTTCTTGTTCAGAGTGTTCAGCGTAGAAATTGCCGACATGTTGTTCTTTACTACCATTGCCATGATGTTTTTCCTCCTTGAATGTAGAAAAAATAATATTTAGTAACAGCCATCCCTGACTGTCGTTAGCTTTATAATGAGCAAATCGCTACTTTTGCCAATGGCTGCTAGCTGACCATAAGCATCCTTGTATTGATTTGCTTATTACCTCTGCCTTACACTTAATATATCGATACTTTTTCCGATTACTTAAGTGTTTTTTGATAGAAATTTAATATTTTTTGTTAAAAATATTTCCCAGACTGTTCATCCCTTGTATATCATAGGCATGCACTGTGGCATTCTGCTGACGCGATTTATTAAGCCATGCCTTAGCCTTGTAGACTACCTGCATATCCAGCGGCTTTATTTTCCCGACTAATTCCTGACATTCAGCAGTCTTGCGGTAATCCTCCGTTTCCGGCAAAGCCTTCATTCGAGCAACCAAATCGCTGCGCTGACGCTCCAGCTCGAGAAATTCATCAATATTTTCCTTATTGATAAACTTCAAGAGCTCCTGCGTCAGTGTATAATACATTTCAAAATTAGCCTTGGCCTGAGTCATAGCTTTATCCGACATAGCTATCACCTTGGACATTCTTAGTGCCACCATCTTGACGAGCCTTCTTCATCGCCTGTGCCCAGGCATCCCGCAATTCTTTGATGATGTCAATGGCCTCCTGAATCATCGCCGTATCGCTTTTCATATTACCCTCGACCAAACGGTCATAGCAATAATTATAAAGCGGCAACAGCTGATGAGATATCTCATAGTCCATATTGAGGGTAATGCGAAATTCAGAAATAATTTGCTGGGCACGCTGCAACAGATTATTGGCATTCTCATATTGTTTTGCCTCTACTGCCTCTTTGCCCTCATTCATGAATTTCAGGCACCCATTATAGAGCATCAATGTCAATGCCTCCGGGGTAGCTGTCATAATCTGTTGTCTTTTATAGGCTTCTGCTGCGTTGTTTACCATATATGTGCCTCCCTATCAAGGCCTTACTGGCCTCCCGTGATATAGCCCATAGATACACTAAGCCGTTGAATAGCCGTCTCCATAGCATCATATTTCTTATATAATAGATTTTCATACGACTTCATCATCGTCTTGAAGTTGGACATCTTAGTTTGCAGTTCGCGAATCAAATCACCGAGTGTACTGCCATCGGACGCTTCCGTAGACGTTCCAGCATAAGACTTCATCGTCTTAAGATTATTGTACAAGGAATCCGAAATTCTCTGAACTACACCCTCACTCTTGTAATCCGTATAGCTGTTCCCCTTGGAATCGGTCTTTTCACCAGAAGATGTAAAGAGCTGCCGTACACAATCCGGTTCTTCCGCTAGTGCCTTTTTCAGCTTATCCTCATCCAAGTAAAGATGTCCTCTATCCGTTTTAGAGCTGATACCTATCGACATCATGGTATTATACTTACCCGTAACAGAATCCACCGGCGTATAGATGGCTTCACGCATTTCGCTGATAATCTTGCCAATGGTTTCATCATGATTCAAAAGACCAGATTTCGCCTTTTCATTCCACTTCTCAATCTGCTCTTTGGTCATGCCATCTTCCTGAGTTTTCGTCAGCACACCATAATCGCTGTACTTGGTTTCATAGTACTTATCATTGAGCGAATCCAGCATTTTGTTATAATCTTCCACGAATTTCTTGACATTCTCAATGAGTTTATCCGTGTCCTGATTAACCGTCACAGTAGTGGAGCCTTTAGCTGCCAAAGTATAGGTAACATTGCCTACGGTAATCTTGCCAGTATCCGAGGTGTAGCTGCGGCCATCAATGGTAACCTGCGCGTCCGTACCTGCCGCCTGAATACCATTTGTATCTGCGGTAAGTTCTGTGGTGGACAGTTTCAAGCCGTTCACCAGCTTGCGCCCATTTACATCAGCAGCCTCTCCCGCCGAGCTTGCCACTTCCAGCGTAATCGTATTGGTACTATCCGGATCTGTATTTTCAATCTTTAGCGTACTGCCATCCAATTTGGCCGTAATTCCAAGATTTTTAGTACTGCTGGTATCTTTAATCGCATTGATCAAATCCTGTACCGTGGCTGTAGAAACATCAGCTATGGTAATTTCACCAGAATCCGTACCATTTGACAATGTAAACTTAGCCGTATTACTGCTCGCTGAAGCATTAAACAACGTGTTCAATACAGTATCGGCCGTTAAGGCTGCCGAACTGCTAAAGGACGATGCACTAATCGAGCTCGTCCCCGTAGTAGATGCAAAGGACAAAGGATCAGACAGCTCACTGTTCAAATTGCCACTGCTGTCTACTACCTGTGTAACAGTCCCTAAGTTCAAATTGGAAATTAAAGTCTGCCCATATCCGGCAGCCGTACCCGTTCCCACCGAGAACATAATCTTATTGGCGGAACCACCTGTTTTCTGATAGAGCGAAAATGCATCATTGGCGCTATCATAAGACGCCTTAATGTTAACTCCAGCACCATTAATCCTGGATACCAAATCATTCAAGGTTTCATTACTGGTAAGAACTTCTTCATAGGTAAAGGAAACCTCTTTGCTGTTTGCCCCGGCCCCCGTACCATCAGCAATGGTAAAACTGATTAATTTGGACTTTGCCAAGGAGGGGTCTCCCTGCATCTGTGATTTCAGGCTGTTTTGAAGAGGTTCATCAAAAAGTACATCTTTCAGATAAATGCTCTTATTTGCACTGCTGGAAGATGTGTTCGCACGGGTAATCGAGCCATTCGTCAGCAAGTATGCATTAGAAGCCGTAGCAGATACATTAACCGTATGTGACATGGATGCCGCATCCGCATTAGCTGCAGCAGTTGCTACTGAAGTATTGCTGCTGACAGCCGACATCGGACTTGAAGTAGACGATAATTTGTAATTGTACAGTGTAGACGAATTAAATGTGTTGATACTATTGTACATATCCGAGTAAGCTTCTTTTATCCACTCGTTTTTGACTTCCTGCTTATACAGTTTGTCATATTGATTCTGCTTGGTCATCATGCCCATTTTGACCATAGAATCAACATCAATGCCTGACCCCGAAAGGCCATAAATTCCCATACCACTCATGATTCACACCTCCTCACGCATTCTTGTCGAGGAAGGCACCGAGCCATTCACGGGCTTTGGCCATTTGGTCAAGCATTTCCTCTGGCGGTACTTCCTTGATTACTTCATGGGTTTTCTTATCCAGCATCCGCACAGACATCATATTGACCTCTTTGTGATACTGGAACTCCAGATTACAGTTAATCTTGCTCATGAGCTCGTTTAATTCCTCGGTCATGTAGCTGACGGACTCTTCATCCAAAGGCTCACGTTCTTCGCGCTCTTTTAATGGATCTTCCTTTTCTTCCGTTTGATTGTACTGAGAAACTCTTGGGGCGTTCTGGGTGTCATCAACACGCTGTACCTGAGACTGCGCATCTTTTTTCTCCGATAACGGCATCTTCGCTGTCGTGTCCACACCGACCCGCTCCGCAGCACCGGCCACAATTGAGGCCGATACTATGTCCTGAATCTTACCTACCATGTTAATCCCTCCGTAGATTTACACCAGTTTCCTTAACTTAAATTTTTAATTATTCCTTCGGCAGGCCGGCACTTAAATCCAAATCCATGGGCACCGGAGCGGCCGCATTTTTATTTTCTTCCTGTATCGCACGATAGATTTCGCCGCGATAGATTTTTATATCACGCGGTGCGTCAATGGCAATACGGACATTGTCCCCCTGCACTTCCACTACGTTGATAACGATGTTGTCGCCAATCATAATCTGTTGGCGGGGTTTACGAGTAAGTACGAGCATTATTGTTCCTCCTTATTTTCCGGAAACAATCTATGCTTAGTCGTATAACCACTCTTGTCCAGTACGAGCTGACGGGCCTGCATATTGGAAGTGTTCATAACCACAGGGGCCATAAGATTGGCCGTCATATCCTGCACCTTGCCATTATTGACCGTAATCAGCGTGTAGATAAGCATATCTTCCTGTTTCGTGAGTTTCAGCTTATCCTGATTTTCATCATCAAGCTCAAACTCATAATCGGGGAAGAACACAAAGGGCACCGTCATCAAAAACGCCAAATCCGGCGTTGTAAGTGACTGCAGAAACACATAGGGGCTTTCCTCATCATAGGGAACAATCACAAATTCATGTTCATCTTCAAAGGCGGGTATACCATCAGCAAAATGTACAATCTTATCCTCTGCTACTTCCACTTCACCAAATCGTAATGTGTTGACCTTTTTCATCTGCTATGCCTCCACTTCCACATCATTTACATCATGCGTAAATATCGTACTTGCCTTCGGTCACCCAACGTTTTACATCAGCTTTTTGCTGCAGATAAGTTTCAACCTTGCCCGGGGTAAAATTCGTCTCCGCAAAAGACTTGGCATCAATATTGACGGTTAAATCCCCTACGTCCGGTTCCCCCACCGCCTCAATGGGATGGAATTTGATTACCGGATCGGGAATAAGTTCCGCCGTAATATGCCAATTTTTGCTTTGTTCTATCTCTTGACGAAGTTTGCTGTCATACCGCTGTTCCACGGGCTTCTTGCCCTTCTTGCCGCTGTTTTCCACATTGTCCCAGGCTTCCTGGGTCCAACGGGATGTAGTTTTAGACAAGTCAGAAAAGCCCTGCTGACCATGTTCACGGGCAAAATCCGTGTGATTGGTAAAACCATAAGCATGACGGCTGGGGTATTGGTCAATTTCCACAGAGGGCTGTGTCCAGTGCCTGTTGGAACGGGGCAGCCTAGCCTCCGAGTGCAGCTCTGCAGGCGTAGAATGAGCCTCCAACCTGCCTAGCTGCGTATGCACGCTAATCATGGGTTGGGTGAACCGCATATTAAGCCTTGGTATATTGCTTAGCATAGATTACTTCACCCTTTCCTTGGGAAATTCCTGCTAAATCCTTTTACTTACTCTTATTTTACCATGTTTTTCTTAAAAATTCCCTAAAAATTTACAGATAATCCGCCAGGCTCTGCGGAAGAATTCTAGCCCCCAATGACAGGCTCATATTGTAAATTGTCTGCTCCTGCATCAGCTGAACAGCCAGTTTTGCCACATCCGTGGAGGACGTATTGGTAATATCGCCTGTGATAATCTCATTCTGGGTGGTCAGCATAGTGCTGACAGAATTGTAGAGCTGCGTGCGGGCACCCAGTTTTGTTTCTGCTTTCACTGTCTGAGCGTGCGCTTCATCAGCTAATGTCACGCCATCTGTATCAAGCCAAATGTGGTCATCACCAACAACTTTGGCATGAACTGTAAGCATTTGATTCAGCATTGCCGTGCCAGATGGAGCATTGCCGGAATTGCCATCATCAAAGATATCCATGCCAAATATTTCCACGGCAGTGGCATTTACAGTGTCAGCCGTAGGCTCTGTAGTGCCATTTTTTTTAACCATGGATACATATTTGTTGTCACCAGTAAAGGACACGATTTGTTGCTTTATTGTATCAAACTTCACTGACACAGTACTGCCATTATTCAAGGTAATTTCCTGAGCAGTAGTCAATCCATCATTCGTTATTTTACCCGTGTTTTCAAAGTACTTAGCAATATCCGTAGACCCGCCCCACCCTGAAAGGGTACCGGCCTCATGACCAGCTTGTACATTTTTTACGTTTTTAGCCAGCTCGTCTTTGTAGCCATTTTCTACAAAATCCTTCGTGTACACCTTGCCATTCAGTGTATTCAAATAGTATGTATTGCCATCATTATCCGATAATGACAGCATTTGCCGTACTGTACCTGTTTTGTTCACCTGATCATTGCTACTATAATAGCCATCACCAGAGAAAAAAGACTGTTGGGTTTCATCCAATGTTTTAGTCATTCCTCTAGTTATTTCCTCTTCCGACAACGAAAAAGGTCTCGTTAAATCCGTCTGTCCGCCAAAGACATAGCTATCTCCCTGCATGGTATTGCCCAAAGACACCAATTCCTGAATCTCTGCCATCATTTCCTTACCAATAGCTGCCATATCTGTGGTATTGTTGGTATCGTTGGCTGCAGCAATAGTTTTCTCCTTAAAAGTTGTCTGAATAGCTGTCATATTGACGAGTGCCGCATCAGAACTTTTCATCCAGGCAAGGCCTGTATTTACGTTGTTGGTGTACTGTTCATTTTCATTGAGAGATGTATCAAAACGAATAAACTTGGAATAATCCACCGGATTATCCGACGGACGGTGCAATTTACTGCCATCCCCCTGTTCTAACAGGGTTGTCTGCCGGGTATTGGCATCGTTTAATTGTTTCTGATAACCGTAAACCATCTGATTACTGCTTACACGAATGGACATTTTATTTCACCTCATTTGCTATGTAAATTAACGGCCAACTACACCGGTGCTGTTGATGAGCCTGTCCAGCATTTCATCCATAGTGGTCAGGCAACGGGAGCAGGCACTATAGCCCTTTTGAAAAGTAATCATATTGGTAAGTTCCTCGTTCCAGTCTACGCCAGAAGTAGAGGAACGCCAGTTGACAATCTGCGTAATCAAATCGTCCTGAGCACTTTCTTTTGTGTCAATAGATGCTGCATCTGTACCCAATTGACTCATAACGGACTGGTAATAGGCATTGAGGGAAATATCATGCACTGAGCGATTCGTCATATCCACGACCGTTCCTGTGGTATAATCTCCAGCCGTACCGCCGTAATAGACATTAGCTGTGGTTTTCACATTATCCGAAGCCAAATTGAATAATGAGCTTAAATTAACAGCATTTGTGCCATCCATGGTTCCATCCGTGACCACCTTATAGGTCCCAGCATAAGCACCGGTACTGGTAGTTTCCTGTTCCACATTCAGCTTGCGTGCCGCCACCAGACTCGTACCGCCCGCCGCTGTCAATTTGCTATTGATAGACATGGCATTTAAAATATTGATCCCTCTGAGATTCGTCGTACTGTTCTCATCACCAGTAATTTGCACCGTAGGTGTGTAAATCGTTGTACCATTCACATCTGTTTCTATATATTGCAACGAACGCGTAATGCTGTCATTGGTGTATTCCGTGGCCACTACGCATTTATTGGTACTATCCCATGTGTAAACAGTATTGTTATCGCCAAAGAAGTTAATACCGTAAGTTGGCCCAGTGTAGCTATCCGTATTTTTATAGGTGCCAATATTGCCATCCGTGCCATCAATACCAACCCCTTGCTGATGCATGGCATTAAATGTGGTCATCATAAAGGCCGCCATATCAGCAAGGCTATCGATATAGCCTTTATCCTCAGCAATGGTATCCAGTTCCGCCCTAAGTGCACCATTCTGCGGAATAAAGGCAATCCCGGATTCCTTTATCTGAATGGAATAGTCATTTAAGCCGTAATCCTTATTGGCTATTGGGTCAGACATCTCCAGTGTCAGCTTATTGATGCCATTGACCATGGAAATACCATTGGACACAAGGGTATACATCCCCTTATCATCCTCATACACATTGATGTTCATATAGGTGGAGAGCTTATCCACCAAGAGGTCCCGCTGGTCGCGCAAGTCATTAGCCTGTGCTCCCACAGCTTCTGCTCCCATAATATTTTTATTCAACTCAACGATCTGGTCGTTGATGTCATTTATCGTCGTTAAATGAACCCGAATATCATCATATTGTGCATTGATTTGGTCTTGCAATTGGGCTGCTGCCGTGCTCATTTTATCCACAAAAATATTGCCCTTCTCGATGACTGTAACACGATTACTATCCGTAGAGGCATGGGTCGATAAATCACTCCAGGCCCGGTAAAATAAATCCATGGCCGTCTTTACGCCAGTTTTATCCGAATCATCAAAAATAGCTTCCAATTTATCATAGTTCACCTGTGCCGCTTTATAGTATTCATGGGTGGAAGTCTCTGCCCAATACTGTTTATCGGCATAGATATTGCGGGCACGCTGAATGGACAGAGCATCAACACCCGTGCCGACCAGCACGCCGCCATAAATGGACGGCACTTCCAGTGCTCTGGTAGCCGCCTGGTTCACAGCCTGGCGGGAATAACCTTCCGTAGACGCATTGGTGATATTGTGGCCGACGGTATCGAGGGACAACTGGTTGGCGAACACGCCGCGCACCATGGTATTAAGTCCGGAAAACGTAGAACGCATGATATTTCACCTATTAATCCTTTCTTGCTTATCCTGCCAAAACTTGTCCTGACCATCAAACGCTGGAATCAAACATCTTGATTTCCCGCCGGCTCTCACCTGCTGCGGCATCCTGATTATATGTATCGCTGGCCACAGTCCGGGTTAGCACATTGATATGAAAGTCCACATACTGCTTGCCCTTCTCCAGCAAAAGACGGGTCGCCATCACTTCCCTTGCCAGAGTATCTTCAAATTCCTGTGCCCGATGCAACAGATGCACGGCAATTCCCCTGGACTCTGAATCCGGTATTTTCGCGAGCACCGCTTGCAGCGATGCGGATTTCTTTCCCTGCAAAAATTCCCGTTTCTGTTTCTCTAGTCTCCCCAAATCCAACAGCACAGGCTCCATTTCCTGTACGGCTGCCACGATATTGGCACCCTTATTTTCCGCCTGAATGGTATTTTTTATTGCTTTTAATTTTTCCAAACATCTGTTGCTGATGAGAATCTGCTCCCTCAGCAAACGTACGACTTCGTCCATTTCTGTATCTCCTGTTTTGGGTCAAGCATTGTAGTCAAAATTCTTGCGGTGGCTCACCACTTCGCCGCCTTTCCCGTAGGCCGGCTCCACAGTTGCACCGCCGATACGATTCAAATGATAAGCTGCCGCATTCATCGCGGCGTGAATCAGCACCGCATTGTTCTCGCTGAGTTCCCTGGCCTCCTGCACAGTTGCCTGCAGCATCGTATAAAGTTTCTGCAAGAGTTCCTGCGTTTTCCCTGTCGGGGCGAGTTTCAAGATATCCGTCATCTTGGAATCGGGTCCCAGCTTCTCGGAGGTTGCAGCCAATTTCAGCAATACATTTTGCCGGTTCTTTTCCAGTTGCGCAATCGTCGCAGTTAATTTCTCTTCCTGCGGGAGCAAGGCTTCCACGGTTTTCATGTCCACCAGCACCAGTGCCTGATGTTTCTTCTTGCCAAGTTCAATCAATGTTTTGTAAGTCTTGTTCAACTCATTCAAGGTATTTGCAAAATCCTGCCACATGAAAAATTTCCTCCCGCCTTAAATTTTAGAAGCGCACGCCTAAGAGACTGGCGGCAATATTCTCGCCCGATACGTTGTAGCTGCCGTCTGCGACTTTCGCGCTGAGGTTCTGCACCTTTTCGCCACGGACATCGTCCATGCTCTGGAGTTTTTGAAGCATACTGCTAAAGCTCTGCCCTTCATGGGACAAAAGCACTTCATCGCTCTTTTCCACTTCCCGAGCACTGGCCGCCCGCTTCACGCCGCCTGCAGAACTTACACTATAAGCCCCAGCTACAGCCTGCACATTGCCATTGATAATCATCTTTTTCACCACCTGTTAATGAATTTCCTCACATCTTCTGAAGTTACAGAGTATCTTCTGATTGAACTATCGACAAAAAAAGCAGGAAACTTAATTCCTGCTTTTTGGTCATTATTCACTATTATGTTAGATTATCATTAAAATCCGCCAGTTTTCGCCCATTATCAACTATAATGAGCAATTCCATATTTTAATCACGTTCTTTCGAACGGAAGCCCTGACCACGGTTCTGGTCAACCTTGGCCATCTGGCGGGCAGCAGCTTGCAGGGAAGCCTGCTTCTGCAGTTCGGAACGAGCCTTTTCCTCGCACTGCTGGCAAATCTTGCCGGAGATAATGGGCGCACCGCACTTCTCACAAGGATAGGTCATCTTCACGCCAATCTGCTCAAAACGGCCTTCGCGAATCATTTTCTTAATCATGCCCGCTGGAGCACCAGTGGCTTCGCAAATCTCAGCAATTTTAGCTCCGCGATGGTCGCGGACATACGCCACTACTTCCCGCTCTTTTTCCAAAATCTGATCATAGCAATCCATACAAACCTTATGGCCTGTATCACTGAACAACTTGCCGCACATGGGACAATTTTTGATTTTTCCAGCCATATTTCTCACTCCTTGGACGTGTTATTATCTCGATTAGTGAGTTTATTCGCGGTTATATTGATGATTTCCTGCTAGGCTTACCAAATTTTTCCCAACATAAACCAGACGCGTCCATTCGCCTTGGCCTTCTCGCTGAGATTGGGGTCGCCGCCAATACGGCGGGCATAATCCAGACGGGCAAACCAGTCGTTGGGCTTGGTGTAGGAAAGAGCCACACCATACCCTGACAAGGTCATCCCTGTCGATGGCGTATTTATGCCTCCAGCAGAACCATCATGGCGGTACCATACATGACCAATATCATAATAAGTACTGAATACCAAGCCTGGAATCTTCGTATAGAATCTTGGCTCAATGGTGGCCATAATGCCTTCATCACCGGCACCCTCACCCTGAGGATACGCCCGAACACCACTTGCACCGCCTAGATACATACGCTCAGAACCATCCAGATTATGGCTGGCAATCTGTCCAGAACCTTTTACCAATACATCCGCACGATTTCCCAAACGGGCTACCGCTGTTACATTCGCTTCTCCTTTGGTGAAACGGCCTTCCGTTTTGTCTCGTCTTGCCCATTCTTCCTGAATCCCTAACGTACCAGTAGTTAATTTCACGCCATAGTTGAAAATGAACCCGTTACGGCGCTCAAAACCATCCAGACCTACATATACACCATGAGAATGTTTATGCGACGACAACGCGCCATTCATAAACTCATCCTTTAACCGACGATAATCATAACCATATTTCAAGGTCAACCCACTGTTCGTCAGATGATAAAATGAACGATGACCAAACAAGCTTATCGTCTCAGCTATACCATTTACGCCAAAATTTCCTAGCCCTGTTTCATAGTCCATACGGCTAAAGCCGACACCTAATGTCGTCCCGCCTCGACCAACAATGGTCTCGTAGTTAGCATAATAATTGTGCATTCCCCTATTGGAAATAAGACCGCCTACAGAAACCTTATCCCCATTGCCGCTGACATCATAGATATTATGCTGCAAGCCATAGCGATAACGTCCAGTATCTTCACTGCCGTAATTTTCCACATAGAGCACCGTATTACTGCCCTTCCCCTTTTCGATGCGCACGGTAAGGTCGCTGGTGCCAAACTCCTTGCCAGGACTTAACACACCAACGGCCTTTGTACCACTCACATCAGAAATGGAATACAATGTGGTTTCCAGTTTGCCTGTGCGAATAATTTCACCAGACTTCAAACCGTTGACAAAACCCTTTGCCACGCTTTCCTTCAACCTGCTGCGGTTATCAATTTTTATTTCACCATAGCGGCCGGGGATAACCTTGATGGTTATCATACCGTCCGAACTTTCCTGAGCAGGCACATAGGTTGCGGCCGCCGGATAACCATGCTGACGGCAGTAGCGGGTAAGTTCCAACAACGTATTGTTCAGCTGCACCATGGTCTTTTTCTCGCCCATGCCATCCTGCAAAATCTTTACTAACTCGCCTTTGTCCAAATACAAGTCTGGTGCTTCCAAGCGGAAGTTCGTAATGGTAAATTCCACCATTGGTTCCCCTTGCGGCTTATTCGGGGTTGTATCGTGCACTTCTGCTGCGGGACGTGGAAGTTCCTTTTCTACTTCCTGCCCCGGCTGGGAGAGGGAGGGAGCAGCATAAACCGCTCCGCCCATCTGTATAAAAGCAATTGTCATACCTGCTGCGATTCTTACTCTGTTCAAGCTGCATAAAGTTCTCATGCTGTATTCTCCAACCTCCCGCCAATGTGCCCAGTTAATAGATTACACTACTAAACACTATACACCAATTACAGAATTTAGGCAACATTTACGCCTTCTTTCTCGATAGTCAGCTCTATTTCATCATTTTCCTGACCATCGCTGGATTTGATGGAAATCTTTCCCTCCTTTTCTGACTTTTCTATCTTAGCCTCGCTATTTTCATCGAGAATATTCCGCATCTCATCCGTGATGCTCTGCACTTCCAGATTCACTGTAGTACCATCACCGCTCACGGCAATACTAGCATTAGACGCTGCATCTGCACCTTCCATATTGACAATATCACCGCCTGCGATACCAATTTTACCCAGATTGGTATTATCCGTGCCCAAATCCGTTAACGCCGTGCCAGACTTGGTGCCGCCGCTATGTACTTCACCACTATCGATAGTAACTGTGCCAATAACGGTACCTTTCTTATTCCGATACTCAATGGCCGCAATGTCATTATCACCAAAGCCACTGTTCATATCCTTGGAAATCTTGTGATAGATATCTGGAGTCGGTGTTATCTTGGTATCCGGATTGTCGGTGTTATTGACAAAGTTCACCGTGAAAGCTGTTGCGTTACCCGGAACCTGGTCAAAAGTATAATTCCGGCCAAAATTGCCAGACTTTCTCCCCATATACCAGCCATAAATTCCATACTTACCAGCCGTAGTGGTACTAAGCGTACCATCGGGGCCAAAGGTAAAGCTGTCCGCCAGGCCAGTATCATCAACAATGTTGTTCTTGACCAAGCCCTGCACACTGCCATTAAAGGAAGCAGGTACACTATCGCCCACATTGACACTAACCGGCGTAGCCACGATATTCAGTCCTTGACGGGAAATCGTACCAACCGCATTATCCGTAGTATTACCTAACTGATAATCATTGTTGTTAATCGTCACCGTGTATTGAACATCATGAGGCTTGAGTATATTATCCGTTTCATCAGTTGTTGCATCGGCATCATCAGTGGTAACAGCCGTAATCGTCGCATTGAGCGTATTTTTGCTGTCCGTATCAGCAAGTCCTGTAAAGGTTACCTTCGCAGCGGCCGCAGCACTGTCATAAACCTGTGTTCCATCATACGTCTTATTGATCCCATCCTCAGCCGTAAATGTAATAGTTTTCGGCGTAATATTGCCATCTGTGCCAGAAATAGTAGCTGTTTGTCCATAATCAGAAGTAATAAAGGAACGCACACTGCCATTTTTCAGCTGCAGCTCATAGTCACCTGCTCGGCTATTATTTATTGCTGCCAAAGCGACTTTATAAACATATGCCTTGTTCTTGGTGTCTAACGGGAGTTTCACATGACCATCATTATGGACATAATCATCGGTTGTAAAATTCCCCGAAGATACCTCAACTGTGATATTGGAATTCCCATAAGCATCTTTATCAGCGTCAATAACATTGCTGAAATCACGATACAGTTTCTTATTAACAATACTTCCAACTGCATCTACATCAGTGGTTCCGTCATAAACCTTCTCCGGACTATGGTCTAAATCCACCGCAATCGTCAAGGGCGTAATCTTTCCTTTGCCCTGCAATGTAGTAGGTGTAAGGATATAGTTGGAGGCAGGCTTGACCGCATTGTTACTGGTCAATGTGAAATTACCAAAATTCACCGTATCAGCAATAGGCGCACCCGTGTTGGTATCACGAAGCACATGACCGCCATTGGCGTATGTGGCCGTCACGGCATCTGTATCAAGGTCGATTTCATCCACCTCGGTAGTCAGAATACCGGTATCACCACCATTCTGCACTTCCAGCGAGTAATTCCCTACAATAGCCGTGGCATCGGCGGCATCACTGCCATTATAGGCTTTCGCTGCCAGAGCAATGGGTTTTTTCAGGCTGATCGTCACCGGCCGCTGAGTAATTTCTCCACTGCCTTCGATGCTGGTAATAGCATTACCATCGGCATCAACAAGCTCATAATTACCGGAGGTAGTGCTGGGTAATAACTGCACCGTATAAACAACCTTATCTGTCCCGGCATCCTTTCCCTTGTATTGAGCATTTAACGTAGCCGCTGTGTTATCAATAGCTACACTTTCCCCTGACACAATCTTATCCTCATTGGTAATGCTAAGTACCGCCGTTGGCAAGGTATCCAACACAGTAGTCTCGCCATCATAAACCTTGGAAGGATTAAAGGTAGAATCCACGGATACATATAATTTTCGAGGTGTAATGGTGCCTGTGTCGTTAACGGTAAATTCACCACTGCTAGATCCAGGAGCACTGCTAAAGTCAATATTGTCGCTGTCCAGCTTCACCGAGAAGGTGACGCCTCTGCCAGTAGTCCCCGTTACGGAGCCATCATCATTGGCATAGCTGGCAGCAGTAAGTTCAAAGGGCAGCTGCTGATCTTTCCCGTTAATATTTACGATAACGGATTGCAGATAGCCATTTTTCACCGCCGTCAAATCCTCGTCGTCCTGGTAGGCCACATTAGCGTTGGTATTACCTGCATATTCCTTGGTCACTGCATTCGTATTGCGCGCGATATCGGGAGCCTGCGTCAGCACATACTTGTTGATGATGCCGTTACCAATAGTTTCCGCAGCTGTTCCAGCCGTGCCATCAGCATTTTTGAATACCAGATTATAATTGCTGCTGCCAGGGCCGTCAATGTCCAAAGAACCATAGGTAATGTAGTTAGTTCCATTGCCATCGATTCCTTTCACATTGGGGCTGGCAAATACAGCAGTATAACCATCCTTCAAGACAATGTTGTTTTTATCTGTCGCGCTGGCAAAACCGTCTAACTTCGGCACATTCGGCACAATCATGCCCTCCGGCACATCCGTAGTGCCGTCATAATCCTTAGTAACTGATTCAAAAGACAGTGTGAGATCCTTAGCATTAATAACATTATTGGGCGTAAAGACCGTTTCAACCGTCCCCGTGTAGCCTACTACCGCCACAGAATCACCATTGGTATCGGTAGTGGTATAAGCTGTCCTATTGTCATCACTTTGATTATAGTAAATATTGTAGTTTGCTCCGTCGCTGACGGCTATGGTATACTTCACATCCTTATTAGTGCCTTTGTTCTTGTCGGTATATACGGCACTGGATTCATTACTAGATTGAATCGGATTGTCCGGATCAGATAAATCAGCCACCAAAGCGGTCGAACCGTCTACACGTGAAAAGCTCACCAAACCGGCAGAACTGAGGGGATTGTTATTGCTATCCAACACATCATTCTCAGCATTGTAAGTCTTGCTGACGGTGGGATTATTAATAGTAGCGTAAATCTCCCGGGGTGTAACTTCACCAATCTTCTGCTTTGTACGATCAATGGTGATATTGCCATTGTCTGCAGTTGGTTTATCGTCGGACTCCCATTCAAAATTATTCACTACATCGTCAGGAATGGTTATACCAGAAAGGGAGAATGTTACATCTTTCTCGTTGCCTGCTCCGGCAATGGTTGTACCGCTACCAGTAGAAGCAAAGACTGCCGTCACATTATTGGTATCATAGGTAAAATCAACCTTACTGTTGTTGCCAAAATCAATGTAGCTACCAATAATGTAGCTATTGGCACTACCTACAACGGTAGAACCATCATACTCTTGCGAAACAGGCTTAGCCTCAATCTTCAAATCCGACAAGCCAATTTTAGCCTTATCAATGTAGTTGTTGGTTGTATCGGTATTGTAGACAGTATCACTTTCAAATTTGTAGTTACGGCTGATATTTTGGGCCTTGGCAATATCCGTACTGGTGAGGGCGCTGTTGAGATTTTCATATTTCACGGTTTTCCCGCCTGCGTTTTTGTCAGCCGTAAATTTCCCCGTATTGCTGTCATAGCTGCCGTATGTGCCCTTAACCCCATTCGTGCCACCAATGGTGAGCGTGACCTTGTCCGCAGCAGCTACGTCATCATCAGCCAGCGTATAGCTGATAACATCCGTGCCGCTGTTGGTTACATTATCCTTACCATCATAGACTTTATGCACATCATCAAAAGTTACCGTCAATACGCGCTTTTCAATGGTACCGTTATTGTTCTTGATAAAATTATCCTTGCCTGTAATATTAGCGGTCACATTGCCATCTTTATCAACGCTGTAATTATCCCCACTATTATTAGTTATGAAATAATCCTTATGGTCATCTCCTTTTAGCGCCAGATTGTATTTTACAGACTTATCTTTTTCAGTCAAACTTGCATTGACATCCAAAGCACCGTTGGCATCTACATAAGTTGCCGTTATATCATTCTTCACAACATCTCTATCAATTATCTGTATCTGGTCACTGATATCAATAAGTTTATCGCCTTTCAACAGCACATTAGCATTAGAATCGTACTCCTTAACAAGATTATCATTTTTCACCACGTTGGCAGTAATGTGTTTGGGCGTGATTATGCCTGCATTTTTCATGGTGAGCTTTATCATGCCTGCATAATCACCATCCGCTTCCCGCGTCACATCCACATCGTAATTGCCCGTGTTATTGGAATCATCAACATAGAAATAGACATCCTGTTTGGTGTTGGCGGCACTATTTTCATCAGCAATTTCTTTGCCATCGCTATGTGCCGTAGAAAAAGCTGCCCCCGACACCGTCAAGCTGAGTCCATCCTCACCTGTAAGGGTAGTTGTATTATTAAGTTTTACATTGGCATTGGTACTATTGAGATAGTTGACCACAGGATCACTGATACTTGTAGTCCCATCATAAGCCTTGGTAATAAATTGCTCATTCCGGTCAAGCGTGATAGCATTTACGTCGGTAATCTTATAGGGCAGAATCGTCCCTTCACCATAAACAGCCTGCCCATTGCTCTGAGAATCTGCCAGCGTATAGTTATGATTCTTCAGCAAATCTTCCAAGCCAGTATACTGCACCTTCTGTTGCGTATCATTCCCAGCAGCATCTTTATGCTTGGCCGTATAACGGGTGGCATTCGCATTGGCCGTAAATTTCCCCTGGCTGTCTACATCGCCATACTTAGCAATCAGTTTTCCCTTTCCGGTATCGTTCAAAGTGCCATCAGCATTGACGTAGAAAACATCTTCTATCTTATCTTCTACCGTCCCGTTATTAACCAGCCCCGTAGATACGATAAGTTTTACACCGTTATATTCATCATCATCAAATAAAGGCAAATTATGGACGTTATCTGCCGCATCCACAGTTCTGAAAACATCTGCATTACCATCGTAAGTTTTGCTCACCTCGTCAAAAGACAATTCCCCTAATTTTCGCTGAGTAATCGTTCCCTTACCTGCATCAAACTGCGTAGTATTGTCGGTATAAGCAGTAGCACCAGTATCCTCATCCGTTTCCAGTGTAGTAGGATTCGTACTGAACTGATAGTTGCTGGAAATTTTGCCATTCTGCATTATGGTGGCAGTGTAATTTATGGTCTTTTCCCGAACAGGATTATTCGGATTATTCTCAGCATCATAGTATACATCCTTGCCCAAAATAACAGAGTTTACCGCCTGATATGTCCCTGTAATTTTAACGGAGGAATTATCATCATCCAGTAAATGATGCGCAGCATTATCATCCGCATAGACGAGATAACCTGCGGACAGGCCAAATTCTGCCTTATCATCACTATATACCTTTTCATCACCATCATACTGCTTATTGGCATTGTCACCATACGTCACATAGATAGTACGCGGCGTAATGGATCCCTTGCCATAAACATCAGCAGTACCACCATCTACAAGGGCTACAGGCGTAATATCAGGGTTGCTTGTATCATCAAACGTATAATTCTTAGCAGCTGCACCGGAAATCGTAACGGAGTAATGCGTTCCCTTTGCGGTTCCAGCATCAGAAGTAGCTGTGCCAGAACTATCCGCAGCAGTAGTAAATTCCGCAGAGTTCACCCGAAACGTAATGCTATCTCCCGCTAAAAGCCCCGTATCACTACCTTCGTTAGTAACATACCACATAGCCTTGCCAGCATTATCCTGCCCAATATCGTCTGGAGCATCAAAAACTACACTATTGTTATACTCTTTGGTAGCATCAGCCTTGTCAGAAGTAACAGGAGTCGTAGCATTATTCGTGTAATACCACTGGAAGTCCTTGTTGGAAATTTGCCTGGGCTTGATTTTTCCATCCTTGTTAAAGGTGCCCAAAGCCTCCGGCGTAACCGTGTTATCTATAGTGCCATCAGCATTAATAACAGCCTTTTCACTATAGACAATTTTACCATTACCATCCACTAAGACATAGTTTTTACCAGCACCAGAGGTCAGCCCCACCCCTTCGATTTTGACATCATGCGTACCCACATTAGCCGTTTTCAGCCCCGTGCTCTTATCATAATAATAAGCATTTCCTACTGTACTATCTGTCGGTTCAGCAACTGTCACAGATACTTTGCCTGCGTCTGCAGATACAATATTGGACGAGTCCAAAGAAAAATTTTCATTGGTAAATACATATGCTTTGCCATCAGCATCTACAACATAATCCTTTTTATCATATGATTTATCTAACTCAACATTCTTCAAGTCAGCAGTCAATCTTCGCTGATAAATAGCAGCATCAACGGTACCATTGATGTTAAGTTTATTACTTGTAACAACCCTCCCCTTGGCATCGACCACTACATAATTACTGCCCGCATAGGCATTCCAGTTGCCTTTGGTCTTGGTTCCATCCGTGAGATACAAATCCCCACTTATTCTTACTTCCTTTTCAGCACCTGCATCAGCATTAGTGGTAGTTCCATTTTGGTCATAGAATTGTGCGGTGGCATCAGTTCCCAGTTTCACCATTATATCTTCGGAATCCACCGCCAAAATCCCCGTAGCAGTGGTGCTATCGCCAGAGAATAGACTGGAAACATAATCCGCAGCATTGGCGTTTCCATCATATTCCTTGATAATTTTCTTTTGGCTTAATGAATTGGTAAGGAATACACGGCGCGGCGCGATGGATACGTTATTTCCCACCAAATCATACCCCTGCTGATCAGAATAAATAAGCGCCTTTTTCCCCTGACCAGCAGAAGCAGAATAAGTGGCCTCACGCTGACCATCTGCATTGTAGAAAATATGCTTATTATCAATAGTAGAGGCACCATAAGAAGTTTTGGTAGTCGTACCAGTTTCATCCTCCACATTCTCCACCACATACGCATTATCAAACACAGCATTAATACTGGTTGCCTTCAGAACATTATCAACAGAAGTTTCCAACGCAGCAGTTCCATCTAAAACTTTTAAGGTTTCACCATTATAAACCAACCCATCATTGAGATATTTACTGGAATCACTCGGATCTACCGTATAAGAATAGGCATTCATGTCCAGACCATCATTATGATTATCATTGAACGCCTTCGTTGTGGTGGCCTTTCCTTCGCTATCATAATAGGCAAAGTCATAAGTGGTGGTTTTTATCCCCTTTTGGAAGGCCGTCAGAACGGGCGCACTTTGCCCCTCATAAATACGCCAGGTCGCACGGGTTCCGTTTTCCAAACCACCTGTATCTGAGATATTATCCCAGGACAGTGTATCCGTAAAAAAACTTTTGCTTGTTAAGGGAGGTTTGCTGGCAATAGGATTGCCTATAGTTGTAGTACGATATTTCTCACCATTATTATCCACTACCACCGAATTTTTTACTGTAACCCATTGCCCTAAACCAAAATTATAGTTTTGCCCATTTGTATAAGTCTTATCAAAAGTTATTTTAGTATTTGTTCCATCAGCTTCACCAATAAGACCATATTTTGTTTTACCTATGCTGTAACTATTAGTAACAACATTAGTTAATGTTCCATTGCCAATAACAAATCCAACTAATCCGGCACCTTCTATATTTCCACCATTTAATACATCACCCGTACTATATGATGAGTCAATTATCAGCCCTTCAGCCTTTCCTACCAATCCAGCCGATGTATAACCGGCATTATTTATATCCGCATTTTCGTTATAAACATTTTTTAACGTTGTATCAGAAGCATTCATAACCAATGCCCCCAATGGTAATTTTCCATCATCCTCATCTGTTTTACTAGCTGTAAATATCGAATCTTTTATTCCTATATTTTCAATTGTAGCATTGCTAGTTGTCTCAAACAGCCCAGAATCACCTGTAGCATGCTTTACCGCATAGAAATTGCCGTCTACCTTGCCTGTAAAGGTGCCCTTGACCGTATTAGTCTTATTCTGCAAATCAATATCTTCTGCCAGCATGTAGTTGCCTGCAGCCGGATCCGTCATCCCTAAGGTTTTACTCCACGTATTATTCGTCACATTAGCAACTGTAGTATTATCATCATAAACCAGTTTGTAACCTTCTACCTTGTTTGCAGACAGAATTGTATTCGTTAATTTCTCAGCTTTATATATTATCCCTGTTGTTGCATCCGTCGTACCATCCTCACCATTAATGCTCCCAACATGAATATAACCATCATCATCTGCGCGCACTGTTACATTTGTATTAGCAATAAGGCTGTTATCACTTTGCTTTTTCTTAATATCCGCCGAGTTCAACAAACGGATATTTTTTCCTTCCAATACCACTGTATCTGCTGTAATCTGTCCCATGTTAACAATATCCATGGCGGCACCATTAGCAGCCGTTCCTTTGGCAATAAGATCCGACAAACCTACCTGAGAATTCAGATTTGCTGCCTCAGCCTTTGCCACTGCATCGGTCACCGACACATCCCGGGTAGATGCATAGAAACTCCCTGTGTTTATTTCCGCACCTTTGCCAATTACTACACCGCTGGGGTTAATAATGTAAATTTCACCTGCACCATTAATCGCACCATTAATGGTGGATGTGTTCTTCCCCGTAACGATGTTCATATAATTATTCGCATCAAAATTAACCGCTTCCTTAGCCGCTACGGAAAAGTCTTGCCACTCAATGACATTATTCGTGACATCACTCGTAATTTTGGTATTCAAGCCAACAACCTGATTGTTCTCTTTTGCTTCACTATAGGTAATTGTTGCCGTATCAGACGTTCCCCCTACGGGCGCGCCCTGTACCACCGGCACTACACTGAACATCCCTGCAACCAGCGCAATGCTGACCTGCAGAGCCATTTGTCTCATCTCTTTATCCCCACGCATTTGAAACACCTCTTTTTAGAGAATACTTTCAGATTATTTCATTACATCTTATTTATTGCATTAAATTAAATATCTATATTATCCCATTAAGCAGAACGCCCTGCATTCAGGAAAATCTGCATTTTCCGAATACAGGGCTGATATTGCTAATTCTATCACTGCAAGAGACTAAGTACCGAAGAACTGTTTTGATTGGCCTGTGCTAGCATGGACTGGGAAGCCTGTACCAATACATTGTTCTTAGTATAGGCTGTCATCTCCTTGGCCATATCTGCATCCCGAATAACCGATTCTGCAGACTGGGTATTCTCGCTAGCCGCTGTAAGATTAGCGGATGTATATTCCATCCGGCTCTGCATGGCACCAATGGTGGTCTGCTGTTTAAGCGCCTTTTCCATTGCCAATTCCAACACGCTGATTGCTGCATTAGCCTTCTTTTGCGTGGAAATGGAAAGTGTATCACCATCTTTCGCCTTTAATCCCAAAGCAACACTACGCATATCAGAGAAACCGATTTTAACTGCCTGATTAGCTTTTGTTCCCACCTGAAAAACCAAGGCATTATCAGGAGATATATCCTCCGCCTGAATCGCTTCCGTAAAATTGTTAAGAATAGCATTTGCAGTTCTATTAATCGTGCCATCTTTATTTATAACGTTAATGGTAAGGCCAGAAATCTGCCCATCCAATCCCGGCGTACCTGCCGTAAACATAAGCGCCTTATTGCCACTTACAGTTCTAACCGTTGAACCAGTTCTATCCTTACCAACAACATCATCAGAACCATAAGACATACTAATAGTACCGGAAGGTGGTTGTGAGCCAGTCTCCACATCAATACTTTCACCAAACATTTGCTTTAAGTTATAATTTTCCACAGGCGTAAGAACTGTCACATGTGTCTTTCCCTGAATAACATAGGAAAACTCTATTTTGCTACCTGCCAATATACCTAAGCTTCGTCCTGCAAAATCTCTCAATTTCGTTAGATTCGTAGTACCTTTCGTGGATGCAAATAAGCTTTCGTTAGTTAATACCGTTCTCGTTCCTTCAAATCCATTATTCCCATCCGGCACCTTAACCTCGTTATTATGAGAACCATCTAATATGGTCTTGCCGTTATATTGGATATTAGCATTATCATCCAGCTGGTCAACAGCCTGATTTAATTCTTTTTGAATTGTGGCTCTATCGGCATCGGTATTGGTGTCATTAGCTGCATTGATAACTTTTTCCTTCAATGTACTGATTATATCTATGGTTCTTTGCAGGCCACCTTCAGCCACTTTTAATAAGCTGGCTCCAGTTTGAGTATTATCAATATCCTGCTCAAGACTACGCACCTGTGTCCGCATCTTCTCTGAAATTGAAAACCCCGAAGCGTCATCCGCAGCACTGTTGATTCTCATCCCTGAAGCAACCTTTTTAAGGCTCTTGGCCAGAGCCTTGTCGTTCTTGTCCAGCTGATTCAACGTGTTCTTCGCTGGAATGTTGTTCTTAACTACCATAGCCATAGCGGCCAACCTCCTTGTTCGCTTCCCACCGATTTACATATAGCTATGCAAACCCGCATCCTCCTCAATGCAGATTTGCCGTGTCTTCTAATTGATATATCGTTGGATTTTTCTTTTCCTTAATAGCTGTAGAAAAAATTTTTCCACACAAAACAAAACGAGATGCAGAGCTCCCTCATCAAAACTCTACATCTCATACAGCACAACACTATCTCGTCTGATGGCTACCAACCAGTCTTTATTGCATTCCTTGGTCAAGTCCACATCACTACGCCTCTTAACGCTATCCTCGCGTTAGTCCTATTTGCTATGAAAAGTTCCTCAACCAGCCGAAAAAAACACAGAGATACCCTACTGTATTGGGACCTAAAAAAATTATGCAAGAGCTGCTTCTGCGGCATTAGGAAGCCACCCCAACTTTGTCAGTTGCTTCAGATGATGGGAAATCTTTTTCTCTCGATTGAACCGAGCATAGAAATCCTCGCCTAAATCCACGAATCTGGAGCCATTTTTGAGGATGTGGTATATCGCTATTAGCATACTGTGGGCCACTGCAACAGTGGCTCTGTTTGCACCTCGACGTACGACTAGTCTTTCATACTGTGCACGGAAATAGGATTTGCATCGCTTGGCAGATTTAGCACATTGAATCATGGTGGTTTTGAGGGTTTTGTTTCCTTTTACAGTACGGCAAAGCTTCTTTTTGGCGACACTTTCATTATTGCCTGGAGATAGACCGGCCCAGCTGGAAAAATGCTTATCCGTAGGAAAACGTTCCATATCCAATCCATTTTCTATAAGTATTGTCTCAGCACTGCGTTTGCCTACGCCGGGGAGTTCGTCCAATTTTTCAATGGCTTCCTGATATGGCTCAAGATACTGGGTGAGCATATCATCCATTTCACCAATACGTTTGGTCATATCGTCAATGTGGTCTACTACCTTACGAATAAGCTGTTTTTGTAGCGGTGTCAAAAATCCATTCATGGCCTTGAGAATGGCATCCACTTTATGGGCCATCTTGCCATGAACCATACCTTGTACTCGTTCTTCCGTCAAAGGCTCATCATTTTCCAGTAGAGCCTTTAACAGATTACGGGAACTGCGCCCGTTGATGTCAGAGACAACATTAGTAATTTTGACATTGCCACCTTCAAGCATTTTCTGCAGGCGGTTCAATTCTCTGGCACGTTCCTGTATGAGGCTGACACGGTAGCGGGAAAGCTCTCTAAGTTCTCTTTGCTCACGACTGGGAATGTAGCTTGCCCTGATAAGGCCGTGCTTCAGAAGGTCGGTAATCCATTCAGCGTCACCAATGTCTGTCTTACGTACAGGAACATTTTTGATATCTCTGGCGTTAGCCACAATGACCTCAAGCCCTGAGAGTTCAAAAATGTTGTAGAGTGGTTTCCAGTATGAGCCAGTGCTTTCCATGGCAATCATCTGACACTTGCCATCTAGAAGCCACTTGGCCATCTCTCGAATATCATCGTTATTGCTGCCAAAGGTTCTGATTTCCTGCTTCTTGCCGCATTTGAAGCAGCAGACCAAAACCTTTTTGTGCACGTCAATCCCACAACAGCGTTCGTACAATACTTCCATGAAAGACACCTCCATGCCTAATAGTACGACGTGGCCTCTACATAACAACTCATTTTGCTATACGTCTTTATGAGCATATGGCTCTGGACAAAGTGTGGTGCAAATAAGAGGCCGGACCAGTTTCTATTTCGGGCTCTAGGCTCAAAAAAGGCTCAGCCTTACACCGTCTACTCTAATTGTAGCATGGTGTAAGACTGAGCGAGAATGTATACTTTTCGTTTATGATGGTGCCGATAAGGCGTGTTAGTTTCTATGATAGTAAGCTCAACACCTGACTGCTGTTCTGATTTGCCTGAGCCAGCATTGCCTGTGAAGCCTGCGTCAGTACATTTGCCTTTGCATAATTGGTCATTTCTTTAGCCATGTCCGCATCACGAAGTACTGACTCGGACGCTTGTACATTTTCAGATTGAATCGTGATATTTTTATGATCCATTTCCAATCTGGAAATCTGCGCACCAATCAACGTCTGGGCATCCAAGAGATAATTAATCCCTTTATCTAAAGTTCCCTCTGTATTTCCCGTCCCCAACAGTTGCTCGCGCATCTCCGAAGTCAATACGTTATAGTTTCTGACATCATAACTGCCAGGAATAAACTTAAATATATGATCCGTTGACGTTTTAGGCACATAAATGTTCGTACTCATTCCTGCCTTATCTGTATCCTGAATGACTACTTTTTCAGCCTTAACGTTTAATGTATCTTTTTGTACATTATCAAATGCTCCATCTGCTATATCCGCCGGAGTCACATTATAGCCACGGGAATCATAGATAGTCAGTACATTATCAGCCTTCACTGCCAATTTGTAGGCACTGGTAATTTTAGAACCTGCCTGACTATAAATCGCATTTACTAGCGACTTCGTATCTGTCACTGCCGATACATCGACTATAATCGTATTTATTGTTTGTGAACCTGTGCCGCTAGCCGGCCTTGCTCCCATCTCTTGTTCATCAGTACCATCACTGTACTGAATTTCAACCCAATTATTATCACTGCCGTTAACATAGAAATGAAACCCTTTTTCATTCAAATATTCGAGGATATCACTAACACCATCCAAGCTGCCAGAAAAGTTAACATCATAACTGCTCAAGGTTGCTTCATTAACGGTTACTGTTCTGCTGTTACCAGCTGAGCCACTGACATTTGCATATATCGTTAAGCCTGTTACATTGCCACTACCATCTGTTTCAATGGTTCCACCTGTATAATTTTTTAGCAGATTGGCAAAAGCCGTACCAATATCCGTACCGTTATTGACTGCTATTCTCAGGTTATTCAGATCAATCGTATTTGAGCCATCAATCTTTTTTGCGCCATATAGATTGTAGCTTTGTCCTGAGTCAATAAATTCGTATGTTCGGTTATTATTTACCGTTATGGCTTTATCCCAGACACGTCCGTCGCTCATATATACTAATGATGAAATAAACGTTTCTACATTTGTTGCTGCCGATGGCATTGCTATCGTATATGATGCCGTCTTACGCTGTTGTCCCGCTGTTGTATTTTGCGTGAATGACAATGACGATGCATTGGGATTGCCGCTGGTATCTACGGAACTATATCCCGTATAGCTAGTCGTGTAATTGCCACTTGATACGGCCGTTATTTCATTACCTAAAACAGTGAAAACAGTGACGCTAGACATTCCTGTTACCTTACTCTGAATACTGCTTCTCAGAGCATTTAAAGCGGCACTGACCGTAGAATAATTATTCAGATTGATCACCGTAGGGTTATTTTCATAACTAACTGATGTATCATAAGCAAAAACAAAGGAGTCTGTATCTACGGCATTTCCATCTGCATCTTCAACGGTGACAGTAATCCCTTTTTTATCCAGAGAAGCTATATCTGCTGCGTTTACCGTTAATACGGATGTCTGAGCCTGATAATCCTGCCCACCGCTCATTGTTTGACTTGCAGATAACCCCAAAGTACTAATGGATGCTGTTCTTCTCAAATAAGATAAAAACGTATCATATTTTTCAGGGTCTCCATTAGCCTTGGGTCCATAATTATCTGGAATCAAGTTCATATCTGCACTATCTGTCCACATCTCAGCAGCATCTCTTACACTCCAGGAATTTATCGCTTCTCTGACCGTTTTTCCGTCTAGTATCCTTTTCCCATTGTATGTAGTGTAATATGCGATATCATCTATTTGGTCATATCCTTGATCAATTTCTTTTTGTATGGTTTTACGGTCTAGGGATGTATTTGTATCATTATGTGCATCAATAACCTTTTGTTTGATGGTCTTCATGATATCAATCTGCTCTTGTATAGCGCCTTCTGCAATATGAAGCAGCGAACACCCTGTTTGAACATTATCTGCATTCTGCTTTAGTGCCCGTAACCGAACGCGCATCTTTTCCGAAATGCTATATTCAGATGCTCCATCACCTGCACTGTTGATTTTCATCCCTGAAGCGACTTTTTTCAACTGCTTGTCCAGTGACGATTGATTTTTCCGCATTTCCCCCAACGCCATCATGGCACTACTGTTATTCATCACTTTCACTATCAATCACTTCCTTGCTAATTACAAAAACAAACGCAGACTCCTTCTGCTCCCCCATTTCACTATTTCTTACATAGTTTATATCGGACAAGTATAAAAAAACTTAAGTATTTTTGTCCCCTGGGGGGGGCATTAATAACTAACAAGACACAAGTCTCATAACAGGAACTTGTGTCTTGAAAATTTAACTATAAATGTTTTCTCATTGTTTTCTATTCATCACTACCCTAACAAGCTCAATACACTACTGCTGCTTTGGTTGGCCTGTGCCAGCATGGACTGGGCAGCCTGCATGAGCACGCTGTTCTTGGTATAGCCGGTCATCTCTTTGGCCATGTCCGCATCACGGATAACACTTTCTGATGAAGTAACATTTTCATGAGCAGTAGTCAGGTTGGCAGCGGTAAATTCCAAGCGGCTTTCCATGGCCCCGATAAGTGTCTGCTGCTTCAGCGCCCGGCCAATGGCCCGATCGATAACGGTAATTGCTGAATTGGCCAGCTCCTGCGTGGTAACGCTGACCGTAGTGCCATCTGTTTTCTCAAGCCCCAAGGCCTTACACCGCATATCAGCCAGACCGACTCGCATGCTTTGATTTGCCTTAGTGCCTGTCTGAAAGACAAGATGTTTCTCTGGTTCCCCATCAGCAGATTGCTTTGCCAGATAACGAAGAATCATATACCCAGCGGCATAGGCCTGATCACCGGAAGCCGCTGCTGAATCCTGCAAAACATTTTTTAAGGCATCTGGGTCACTGGCCAGACTGGCAATAGTGCTTCTACGAAAATCATCAATCCCATGTACTACTTCAGCAGCCCCTTCTTTGATGTATTTAGGCAGGTTAGCGAAATTTTTAATATTGGCCGACATCAAAGCATGTACCATCTCATGGGCAATGGTGCGATCGAGATAACCAGCCCCGCCTGAAGCTTTACCATTCCAGTCGTTTACATCCAGTGAAGAATAATAATCCATATTGATGGTCAGACTCAGCCCTGTAGTCACTCCGCCAGAAATAGCACTGGTAACATAGGCCAACGTTCCATTCTGTCCCTCATTGGCCAGTTTCACATCCATCGTGGAAACAGACGTACCCTTCTCCCAAAAATTCAAGGCATAGGACTCATCAATAAGGTCTATACAATTTTGCAGCCATGAATTATCCAATGCCCCCAATATTGCCCGCTTTACATCTGAGTCCACGGAATCCGGCCAGTTCACAGTCAGCCCACGAATACGTGACGTTCCTCCTGTAGGATCTCCGGCATAAGGGTAATGCTTCTCCGGCACAACGCTTTCAGCCGTCTTGACCACTTCATTTTGCGCATCCTTGCCAGTTATAGCTCCTGTATCATCGTTTTCCAGTACAATGCCACAAGCTTCAAGCCCACTACTTGTTATGTCGTTAATAAAAGTATCGATTAACGATTTTTCATTGTCAAACATGCCACCAGAAACATATTTGATAGCACCATCCAAAGCATCCTGTGCTATGGCAGTATCAGCATTATCCAGATAACTCATAAAAGAAGCCATGGCATCCCAAGGATCAGCTACTATGCCCTGCCCTTGCGTACCATCTAAAAGACTCTTGCCATTAAAGGTCACCGCAGCATTATCTTCAATCTGCGACATATATTGGTTAAGTTCCTTTTGGATGGTGGCACGGTCATTGTCTGTGTTGGTGTCATTAGCGGCGTTAATTGCTTTTTCTTTGAATGTTTTTAGTATATCCACTGTTGAAGATACCGCACCTTCCGCTGTTTTTAGCAGACTTGTAGCGTTTTGTGTATTAGCAATGTCCGCTTCCAGACTGCGCAGCTGCACACGCATGCGCTCGCTGATCGCATAGCCTGAGGCATCATCAGCAGCGCCATTGATTTTCATCCCTGTGGATACCTTCTGCAGGCTTTTGCTCAAAGCATCTGCATTTTGGTTAAGGGTGTTTAAGGCATTTATGGCCTCCTTGTTGTTCTTAATCACCATTGACATGACTCTTCCTCCTTGAAGATATAGCCGACTAACCACCTCATTGTTTATATCGATGAAAAACCTTTGGTACTTAAATATTTTTCACAAGAAAAAAGCACAAGTCCTTAAGAAAGGACTTGTGCCTAAAACGTCTGTTTTTAATTATTTGCTCATAGCTTCCTGTACAGCTACAGCTACGGCTACGGTCATACCAACCATCGGGTTGTTGCCGGCGCCGATGAGGCCCATCATGTCAACGTGTGCCGGTACGGAGGAAGAACCTGCGAACTGGGCATCGCCGTGCATACGGCCCATGGTATCGGTCATACCATAGGAAGCCGGGCCAGCTGCCATGTTGTCCGGATGGAGCGTACGGCCCGTGCCACCGCCGGAAGCAACGGAGAAGTACTTCTTGCCGTTTTCGATGCAGTCTTTCTTGTAGCAGCCTGCAACCGGATGCTGGAAGCGGGTCGGGTTCGTGGAGTTACCGGTGATGGAGATGTCAACGTTCTCCAGTTTCATGATGGCAACGCCTTCCTGTACGGATTCAGCACCGTAGCATTTAACTTTAGCGCGGAGGCCATCGCTGTAAGCGATTTCCTTCACTACGTTTACTTTGTCAGCCTTGAAGTCGTATTCGGTTTCTACGAAGGTGAAACCGTTGATGCGGCTGATGATCTGAGCAGCGTCTTTGCCGAGGCCGTTCAGGATAACGCGCAGGGGGTTCTTACGAACTTTGTTAGCCGTCTGAGCGATACCGATAGCACCTTCAGCAGCTGCGAAGGATTCGTGACCAGCCAGGAATGCGAAGCAGCCAGCTTCTTCGGACAGAAGCATAGCGCCGAGGTTACCATGGCCGAGACCTACTTTACGATGGTCAGCAACGGAACCCGGTACGCAGAAAGCCTGGAGGCCTTCGCCGATAGCTTTGGCAGCATCAGCAGCAGCCGTGCAGCCTTTCTTGATTGCGATAGCAGCGCCGAGGGTGTAAGCCCATTTTGCATTTTCGAATGCGATCGGCTGCAGGTCGCCTACGATGTCGTAAGCTTTTACGCCTTTTTCATCGCAGATGGTTTTTGCTTCTTCGATGGAAGCAATACCATACTTTTTGCAAACTTCATTAATCTGGTCAATACGGCGTTCATAGCCTTCGAATAATGACATTCTATTCATTCCTCTCTATTCTTACAGTGACGTTACGAAAAAATGTTTTTCCACCTCATCCGGCAGCCCTTTGGGCTGCCACGTCCGGGGAGTCCACTGGACTCCCGCGACTTCGTCGCCCCCTAAGGGGAAGGCTGAGTGGTCGATCTTATTCTTCGCGCGGGTCAATCGTCTTAACAGCGTCAGCGAAACGGCCTTTGGTGCTGGTGTTGGCTTTGATGGCTTCGTTAGCATCTTTGCCAGCACGTACAGCTTCCATAACTTTGCCGAGCTGAACAACTTCGTAACCGATTACGCGGTTTTCGCTGTCCAGACCGAGTTTCGTTACATAGCCTTCTGCAAGTTCGAGGTAACGGGGACCCTTCTTGAGCGTGCTGTAGAGCGTACCCGTCTGGCTACGCAGACCTTTACCAAGGTCATCGAGGCCAGCGCCGATGGGCAGACCGTCATCGGAGAATGCAGTCTGGGAACGGCCATAAGCAATCTGCAGGAAGAGTTCGCGCATAGCGGTGTTGATGGCATCGCACACGAGGTCAGTGTTCAGGGCTTCGAGAACCGTAAGGCCCGGCAGGATTTCTGCTGCCATTGCAGCGGAATGAGTCATACCGGAGCAGCCGATGGTTTCTACGAGAGCTTCCTGGATGATGCCGTCCTTAACGTTCAGGGTCAGTTTGCAGGCACCCTGCTGCGGAGCGCACCAGCCAATGCCGTGCGTCAGGCCGCTGATGTCCTGTACGTTCTTGGATTTTACCCATTTGCCTTCTTCAGGAATGGGAGCAGCACCATGGTGTACTTCCTGGGCTACGCATGCCATGTCTTCCACTTTTTGTGAATAAGCAATCATTGTTCGTATTCCTCTCTTTTTCTAAAATATAACACTAGAGGGCTTGCCCCAAAGCAGGAGAACATAAGAGGGCTAGCATGGAGCGGTCACCGATCATATCGATGAGCCTGCTCCCCGGGGATGCCACCGGCATCCCGCGCTTACGCGCCCTTGCTCAAGGGAGCTTGCCTCTGTCCTGCTGATTAGAGTTCCACCAGGTTCTTGCCCGTCATTTCGGCCGGAATCTCTACGCCTGCCAGCGTGAGGAGAGTCGGTGCGATATCGCAGAGGGCGCCGTCCTTAACGGACTTAACGCGGTCGGATACCACGATGAACGGTACCGGATTGGTGGTATGTTTGGTGAAGGGCTGGTCGTTATCGTAGTCCATCATCTTGTCGGCGTTGCCGTGGTCAGCGGTGATGCAGACCTCGCCGCCCACTTCGCGGATGGCATCTACGAAACGGCCAACACAGGTGTCAACCGTTTCCACAGCCTTGATTACAGCCGGGAATACGCCGGTATGACCAACCATGTCGCAGTTTGCATAGTTGAGGATGATGAAGTCGTATTTGCCGGATTTGATGGCGTCAACAACTTTATCCGTAACTTCCACAGCGCTCATTTCCGGCTGGAGGTCGTAGGTTGCAACCTTCGGGGACGGAACGAGGATGCGATCTTCACCCTTGTAGGGTTCTTCTACGCCGCCGTTGAAGAAGAACGTTACGTGAGCGTACTTCTCGGTTTCGGCAATGCGCAGCTGGGTCATGCCCTTGTTCTGGATGATTTCGCCCAGCGTGTTGTTGATGGATTCCGGCGGGAATGCTACGAGAGCGTTCATGCCGTCTTCGTACTGGGAGAAGGTAGCGAACGGAATCTTCAAATCTTCGTCGCGGTCAAAACCGTCGAAGCTTTCATCCACGAAGGAATGCGTGAGCTGACGGGCACGGTCCGGACGGAAGTTGAAGAAGATAGCGCCGTCGCCATTCTTCATGCCTTCGTAGCCTTTGACTACGAACGGCACAACGAATTCGTCGTTTACGTCATTGTCGTAGCTTGCCTTGAGGCCGGCTACTGCGGAATCAGCACTAACGCCTTCCGCATGAGCGATGGCTTCATAAGCCTTGACTACGCGTTCCCAACGGTTGTCGCGGTCCATAGCGTAGTAACGGCCGCTGACGGTTGCAATGCAGCCAGCACCGATTTCCTTGCACTTTGCTTCGAGTTCTTCGAGGAAAGGCTGTGCGCTCTGAGGCGGTACATCACGGCCATCGAGGAAAGCATGTACATAAACTTCCTTGATGCCCTCTTTCTTAGCCATTTCGAGCAGTGCATAGAGGTGATCCTGATGGCTGTGCACGCCACCCGGAGAAACGAGGCCCATGAGGTGCAGGGCGCCGTTCTTTTCCTTCACGCCGTTGACGATAGAAAGGAGAGCTTCGTTCTTGAAGAAGTCGCCGTTCTTGATGTCGCGGGTGATGCGGGTCAGCTGCTGATAGATGATGCGGCCAGCGCCGATGTTGGTATGACCAACTTCGGAGTTACCCATCTGACCGTCAGGCAGGCCGACGAATTCGCCGGAAGCCTGCAGCTGGCTGGTCTTATACTTGGCAAGGAGTCCGTCGAGAACAGGAGTGTTAGCTACCTGTACAGCGTTGTTCTTGTCGGTTTTATCACCGAGGCCGCAGCCATCCATGATGATGAGGGCCACCGGTGCATTTTTAAGAGTTGCCATGTTTTTTATATGCTCCTTCTAAGAAACACAGATTAGAAGTTAACGATAGCGCTGAAGTCTTCAGCCTTCAGGGAAGCGCCGCCTACGAGAGCACCGTCAACATTCGGCTGCTGCATGAGGTCTTTGATCGTAGCCGGTTTTACGCTGCCGCCGTACTGGATGCGGATAGCGTCTGCTGCCGTCTGGTCGAATTTCTTGGCAACAGCTTCACGGATAGCTTTGCAGACTTCTTCAGCCTGGTCAAAGGTAGCCGTCTTGCCCGTGCCGATAGCCCAGATCGGTTCATAAGCGATAACGAGTTTTGCAACTTCGTCTGCCTTGAAGCCTTCGAGAGCAGCGTTAATCTGAGCAACTACATGGTCGATGTAAGTGCCAGCTTCACGGATTTCGAGGCTTTCACCGCAGCAGATGATCGGGGTGATGCCAGCAGCGAAAGCAGCACGAGCGCGCTTGTTTACGCCTTCGTCCGTTTCACCGAAGTAATCACGGCGTTCGCTGTGGCCGAGGACAACGTAATCTACACCGATTTCGTTGAGCATACCCGTGGAGATTTCACCCGTGAAAGCACCTTTTGCTTCCCAATGTACATTCTGTGCGCCAACGTGGATGTTGGTGCCTTTTACTGCTTCACAAACGGAGGAAAGAGCCGTAGCCGTCGGGCAAACCACAACGTCTACCGTAGCGTCCTTAACGAGAGGAGCCAGAGCCTTTACGAGCTCAACGCCTTCCTTAATCGTGTTGTTCATTTTCCAGTTGCCTGCAATAATCGGAGTTCTAGCCATTTTTATAGCCTCCCAATATTTTTATTGTTATAAGACCAGTTAGCGGTAAGAACCTCATCCACCGCTAACGCGGTCCCCCTTCCCCAAAGGGGAAGGCTTTTTCTTTCGTCTCAAAAAGATAACGCGTACTCGTTGCCCGGCGCCCAAGGAAGGGCGCAGGCGGACGTAAATCCCGTGATGGGATTTCAGTCCGCGTTTTCGCCTGTGCCCGTTAGGGTATTTGGATACTTTTCTTTGCGCCAAAGAAAAGTATCACCACTTACTTATTTGTCTGCGATTGCTGCTACGCCCGGCATTTCTTTGCCTTCGAGGAATTCCAGCGTTGCACCGCCACCGGTGGAAACGTGGGAAATCTTGTCGGTGAGGCCAGTCTTCTTGAGAGCTGCTACGGAGTCACCACCGCCAACGATGGAGATAGCGCCTTCGTCCGTTGCCTTAGCAACAGCTTCAGCCACAGCCAGGGTGCCTTTAGCGAAAGCATCGAATTCGAATACGCCCATAGGACCGTTCCAAACAACCGTCTTAGCGCCTTTGAGTGCTTCCACGTATTTTTCGGAGGTCTTCACGCCGGAGTCGAGTGCCTGCCAGCCATCGGGAACTTTGTCCACGTCAACGGTCTGGGTGTTGGCATCAGCAGCGAATTTGTCAGCGATAACGAGGTCAACCGGCAGAATTACTTCTACGCCCTTTTCTTCTGCTTTTTTGAGCAGTTCACGAGCCAAGTCGTACTTGTCCGGTTCGCAGAGGGATGCACCGATGGGCAGGCCTTTAGCTGCATCGAAGGTATGCGCCATGCCGCCGCCGATGATGATCTTGTCGACCTTTTCAATCATGTTGCTGATTACGCCGATTTTATCGGACACCTTAGCGCCGCCGATGATGGCAACGAACGGATGCTGCGGAGCTTCCAGGGTCTTGCCGATGTAGTTGATTTCTTTTTCCATGAGGAAACCAGCAACAACTTCCACATACTGAGCGATACCAGCGTTGGAAGCATGGCCGCGGTGGGATACACCGAAAGCATCGTCAACAGCAACGTCAGCAAGGCTAGCCAGCTGTTTTGCAAATTCGGGGTCGTTCTTCTTTTCAGCCTTGTGATAACGGAGGTTTTCGAGAAGCAGAACTTCGCCAGCTTTGAGGTCAGCAGCAGCTTTTTCAGCAACTTCGCCTACGCAGTCAGAAGCCCATTTTACATCTTTGCCGAGGAGTTCGGACAGATGAGCAACGAGGTGCTTCGTGGAGAACTGCGGCTCACGAGCTTCGGTCGGACGGCCGATGTGGCAAGCCAGGATAACAGCAGCGCCGTTATCGAGCAGGTAGTTGATGGTCGGCAGCGTGCGAACCATACGGGTGTCGTTGGTGATGTTCTGATTTTCATCGAACGGAACGTTATAGTCAACGCGGACAAATACTTTTTTGCCCTTGACGTCAATATCTTTCAGAGTTTTCTTATCCATTTATAAACCTCCAAAACAATAAATTGAGGCCCGGCCCAAGTTTGCCAGGCCGGACCTCAATAGATCTTCGTAGTATGAAGTTATGCTACAGTCAAATAATTAGCCGAGTTCAGCGAAGTATTTGATCGTACGAACCATCTGGCTCGTGTAGCTGTTTTCGTTGTCGTACCAGGATACAACCTGTACCTGCGTGCCACCTTCAACGGGGTTAACCATCGTCTGCGTAGCATCGAACAGGGAACCGAAACGCATGCCAACGATATCGCTGGATACGATTTCTTCTTCGTTGTAACCGAAGGATTCCGTAGCTTCCTTCTTCATCTGAGCGTTGATCTGTTCAACCGTAACGTCACCCTTAACAACAGCGTTGAGGATCGTGGTGGAACCAGTCGGGGTCGGAACACGCTGTGCAGCACCGATCAGTTTGCCCTTCAGTTCAGGAATTACGAGGCCGATAGCTTTAGCAGCACCCGTGGAGTTCGGAACGATGTTGCAAGCTGCTGCACGGCTGCGACGGAGGTCGCCTTTACGCTGCGGGCCATCCAGAGTCATCTGGTCGCCAGTGTAAGCGTGGATCGTGCACATGATACCGGACTGAATCGGAGCCAGGTCGTTCAGAGCCTTAGCCATCGGAGCAAGGCAGTTCGTCGTGCAGGATGCAGCGGAGATAACCTTGTCTTCCTTCGTCAGGGTTTCATGGTTAACGTTGTATACGATAGTCGGGAGGTCGTTACCAGCCGGAGCGGAGATAACAACTTTCTTAGCGCCTGCAGCCAGATGTGCAGAAGCTTTTTCTTTGGAAGTGTAGAAACCAGTGCATTCGAGAACTACGTCTACATCATGCTTGCCCCAAGGAATGTCTTTTGCATCCTTTTCAGCGTAGATTTTGATTTCCTTGCCGTTAACGGTGATGCTGTCTTCGCCAGCCTCTACCTTGTCAGCGTACTTGTACTTACCCTGCGTGGAATCATACTTGAGCAGGTGTGCGAGCATTTTCGGGCTCGTGAGGTCGTTGATTGCAACTACTTCATAACCCTCTGCATCGAACATCTGACGGAAAGCGAGACGGCCAATACGGCCAAAACCATTGATAGCAACTTTTACTGCCATTTGAAAAATACCCCCTAAATTTTTTAGAATTTTCAGTTCTTACAGAGACTATAATACAATAACTCCCCCGCAAATGTCAATCTTTTTATCATAAATTAGAGCAATTATTCGATGAATCCCGGAGATTTTTTTCAAAAAATTCGTAACAACGATATAACAAGAGTTTTTCGGAGCAAACGATGTGCGATAATAATAAAAAAAGCCTTCCCCTTGAGGGGAAGGTGGCACCCGTCAGGGTGACAGATGAGGTGGCAGATTTCTGCGAGAAACACCTCATCCACCGCTGCGCGGTCCCCCTTCCCCTCAAAGGGGAAGGCTCATATACGATAAATTTTGTTTATGATTTATGCGAGTTCGTCTTCTTTTTCGAGCTTTTCCAGTTCGAGCATAGCCTGCACGTAGATGGCACACTCCAGACGTTTCTTCTGGATTTCACAGCCAACTTCGTAAGGCTTGCGGATATCGCCGTGGAAGAGGTCGGCGTTGGCATGGCAGCCGCCGGAGCAGAAGAAACGGGACCAGCAGTCGCGGCATTTTTCCTTGTTGAGCACATGGCTTTCACGGAAGTACGCGGGCAGCTTTGTATCCGTTACGCCTTCATCCAGAGAGCCTAAGCGATAGCCTTCACGGCCAACAAACTGATGGCAGGGATAGAGGTCGCCGTTTTCGGCCACTGCGAAGTATTCGTGACCGGCACCGCAGCCCGAGAGGCGCTTAGCCACGCAGGGGCCATTGGAAAGGTCCATATTGAAATGGAAGAAGAAGAAGCCTTTGCCCTCACGATGGCGCTTCATATAGGCTTCGGTCAGCTTGTCGTACTCGGCGTAGATGCGGGGCAGGTCTTCCTCGGTAAAGCCCAGCGGGCTGTCCTTCAAGACCACTGGTTCCATGGACAGAATATCAAAGCCTTCATCATTCATGGAGAGCACATCATCGGTGAAGTCCATATTGTTCTTCGTGTAGGTGCCGCGCAGGTAGGTGTAGACACCGCGGTAATCCCAGTCACCGCCCTTGCGGGAATCGAGGCACTTGTGGAAGTTCTTGATGGCTCTATCGTAGGAACCATTGCCGCCCACATCCGGACGCATAGCGTCATGGACTTCCTTGCGTCCATCGAGGGACAGCACGAGGGAGAAATCATTGTCGTTGAGCCACTTGATGTTTTCATCATTTAATAAGAGGCCGTTGGTCGTCAGCGTCAGCTTGAACTTCTTGCCCGTTTCCTGCTCGCGCTTGCGAGCGTATTCGGTCACGGCCTTGACCGTCTTCATATTGATGAGAGGTTCGCCGCCGAAAAAGTCCATTTCGAGATGCTTTCTGGGGCCACTGCTCTTTATAAGGAAGTCAACGGCTTTCATGCCGGTTTCCGGACTCATGATAGCACGTTCCTGACCGTAGCTGCCACCGTCGCCAAAGCAGTACTTGCAGCGCAGGTTGCAGTCCTGAGCAATCATCAGGCACAGGGATTTTACGAGGCCCTTCTGCTTGAAGGTAGGAGGCACATCGATATCCGGGGCAAAGAGTTCCCCAGCGTCCATCAGCGCATGAAGTTCGTCCAGCGCTTCTGCCAGGTCTTCTTTCTTGTAGCTATCCTGCAATGCAGCGATTACAGCCGCATCATTTTCCCCGTCAAAGGTATCCATGATGTCGTAAATCATTTTATCGATAACGTGCACCGCACCACTGTTGATGTCGAGCAATATATAGGTACCGTTTTGCACGAATTTATGAATTTTGGCTTTCATTGTAACTCCTAACTTTCCTAAATGTAAAAAGCCCTCCCCAAAGGGAAGGCCCGTAATTAAAGCAATTGCTTACTTTTCGCAAACCTGGTTGCCCACAGTGCAGGAAGTCTTGCAAGCGGACTGGCAGGAAGCCTGGCATTCGCCGCAGCCGCCCGTCTTCAGGGTCTTCTGCAGAGAAGGTTTGTTGACCGTCTTGATGTGTTTCATCATGTAGCCCTCCTATCAAAAATAGAATCTCCTATGTATTATACCGTTTTTTCTGGCATAACACAAGGAGATTGCAAAATTATTTCTGACAATTCACCATCTGCCGCTGCTGAAAGGTAACCGGCGTGAGCTTGAGGCTCTCGGCAAAGTCATAGGCCAAAAGCAAATGCGCACCGACTGCTTCTGCGCTATGGGCATCAGAACCCAGAGTCACGAAGCGGCCGCCCATTTCCTGATAGCGTTTGTAGATGGGCAGAAGGTTTTCCAATGCGTCCTTCGCCCCCAGACGGCGGGTGTTGATTTCCATGACCACATCATGGTCGATGGCCGTCTTGAGCACCGCATCGATTTCATCGGCAAAATCCCGATAGTAAAGTTCCGGGTCATCGTAAGGCGCATAGCGGCAGATATAGTCGATATGCCCCAGCGCATGGGCAAAGCTATGCGTCCTGAGATTTTCCGCCATCTGCACGAGATAGCGATGGTAGGCCGTCTGCTTATCCTTTCCCTCATAGTAGTCGGGATAGTAGATGTCCATATCGTCCACCATATGTTGGGAGCAGATAATGAAATCAAACGGCACCCGCTGGGAAAATTCCGCGCTTACCTCGCGGGTACGCTCCCGCATGCCGATTTCCACGCCCAAGCGCAGGTTATCACCCCGCAACTGGCTGTAGGTCTGCCAATAAGCCTCCGGGTCAAAGGAAAAGACTTTGCCTTCCTTGCTCGTATAATCAGCGTCCAGATGCTCTGTAAAGACAAGGCCAACGCCCTGCTTTTCAGCAGCTGCCAGAGCCTCCTCTGCCTTCATCTCTGAATCGGCGGAAAACGCAGTGTGTATATGGCTATCAAATATCATGGTCGCACACTTTCCTCGTTCTCGTCTTATACCTGCTGAGCAGCATAGGCTTCCTTGAGGGCATTGGCCAGCTGGTCAGGGCAGGAAGTGGGCCGGGGACCGCAGGTGTTGCCCGCGAACCGCTCAATCACATGGTCGATATCCATGCCCACCACTAGTTTGGAAATGCCGGAAAGATTTCCGGCACAGCCGCCCTCGAATTGGACGGACTTAATGATTTTGCCATCCAGTTCCACCGTTATCTTCTTGCTGCAGGTTCCCTGCGTCTTGTATTCGTACTTGCTCATTTCTTCTGATTATCCTTTTCCTCAGTCTTTTTCAGCGGGGACAGGGCAAAATTCTGGAGATTGCCATTCTTGTCGAACAGGAATACGCAGCGTACCACAGGTTCCTTCTCAAAGGACATGAGATACATCAGCTGGTCGCCCTGGTCGAAGCGGGTCCAGCCCACAAAGCGGGAGGATTTGTATTTTCCCAGATTCTTGGCCATATCATTGCTGATATCCGTAATTTTCTTGACGTCGATTTCCTTCTGTGCTTCAGCACCCATGAGTTTCAGGGATGCCGCCGGATTGTTCTTCACCAGCATGGTATCCACCCAGGCCACAGCCTTGCCCTGCTGTGCGGACATGCTCTCGGCTTCCGGCGTAGCGGCCATGGCTGCCACGGACATGCTCATCATAGCACCTAAAGCTAAAGCGACAATTTTCTTCTTCACTGCAATCACCTCATAATTTTCACATGGACACATCCGTCACGATGCCGTCCTGTGTGTAAACATAGATACTCTTGCCGTTATGGTTGAAGACATACTGCTTCATCTTCTTGCCCTCGCCTTCGGACACATTGACCCGGGAAGGCTCCCCATAAGCAGCTGTTATATTATCTTCGCTGTCACCGGGGTGAATTCCTCCATATTTTCCTTTGGAGAGATTTGCCGCATGTTTCTGCGCGTTTTTCTTATCCAGTTCCGCTTCCTTCTCCGCCGCTTCATTCATGGCGATAATGAGGCGCCGGAAGGGCACGATTTTTTCCGCCAGCGTTCCCTTATAGCTCTCCGGCATATCCTGCACGATGGACAGGAGCTTCCTGTCACCTGCCACATCCTTGTTGCTCATATGCCCCCGATACGCAGCCACCTGATTCATGGCTTCTGCGTAGGAAAGCAGCATTTCCGCATCTGGGCAGGCTCCGTCAAGGCTGGTCAATAATTGTGCATCATGGAAATCCTGCAGCAGATGCACCGCCTCCTCCGCTTTTTCGCGGTCCGGATGATTGAAGTTCAATCCCTTCAGAATGGACACGGCCTGCTCATAGCGGCGGGTCATGTTTTCTTTCTGGTCACGGTCAAAGGTTGACGCCGTGGTGCTTTTCGTGCGGGTGTCCATTTCCCCATAGCCTTTCACACCGCCGATAAAGCCCACCGTCACAGCCAGGCATACAAAAAGTGCCGTCATTTTATAATTATGCTGGCGGAAAAAGCGGAAGGCCACCAGCAAAAACAGCACTGGGCACACCAAAAGCAAGCAAAGTGCAAATAATGACATAAAAATCCCCCTTGGGCTACGCTTTGAATTCACTTGCTCCATTATAGCACAGCCTTCCCCCGGCGAAAACAGGGCTAAAGTCCCTATTCGCCGGGGGAAGGCTGTCTTTTTATCCTTGCAGTTTTACTTCACGGAAAGAGGTAATCGCACCATTCTGTACACCGGTAATGAGTTCCTGAATAATCTGCGGGTCGCTATAATCCAGCGGCAGGAAGCAGCCATCCGCACGGTTGTAAAACTCCCGCACTTCATTTTCGAGGCCGCGAATATCGGCTTCGAGCTGGGCCGCGCGCCGCTCATGGGCTTTCCCCGCCTGCACGTAGGATATGCTGGTAACGCCCAGCCATACCGCAAAGAAGAACGTCCAGGGAACGCTCGGGAAGAACCCCGTGAGAATCAGGAAAAAGAACAAGGTCGCAATGCCGCCACCAATGGTATAATTGGCCAGCACCGGCTCCGCGTTCTGGGTTCGCATCAGCCACAAATCGCCCAAGGTCGCATACTTGCCCCGAATATGGGCGAAGTATCCCTGCAGGCGGTTGAGCTCCGAGAGCATCCTGTCCTTTTCCTGGGGCACATCTTCGAGCTGCCGCAAAGCTACCAGCCGGGGCATGGCGGCGATGATTTCCCGCGCTCCATCGTCCCCCACAAAACGGGTCATCAAATCTTCCTGTCCGGCTTCCGCCCGTTCGCCGCAGAAGGAACACTCCTTAGCCTCCGGTTCGATAATACAGCCACATTTTTTGCAAATCATTGTTCTTCCTCCTTTCTCACCGAACAGCCTTCCTTTAGCTATATATCGGTGAATTTCCCCAATGATTTAGTAAAATTATGCTTAAAAGTTTTGATAGTCATACATATTCGTTATAAAATTAAAAATCCCTGCCGAAGCAGGGACTTTTATTACACTTTTAATCAAAATTTAATCCAATTTAGGGAAATTTTGTCATGTTCTCACTTTCCCCAAACCTGACCCATGAATTCATCATAGACTGCTTCCAAGTGCTGCACCAGCACGCTGAGCATCAGCTGTATCATCTTACTGTCAAAGGTATCGTCCACAAAGGGCAGGCAGATATCCAGATAGACCTTGCCATCCTGATGGACATAATACTTGAAGCTCTTGTAGCGGGCGTTGAGCTCGTTGAGATATTCCTTGATGCGGGGCTGTTTATCCTCGGGCAGGCCGCTGATAATCTGGGTGCGGATTACGGTGAAGATACTCGTGTCAATCAGAATGGCCATAGGAAGAATCTGTCCCCGGGCCTCAATCCGCGAACGGAACAGCACCGTGGCATAATCATCATCCATGGATTCCGTGCTGAACACGTTGATGTTGTTCTCAATCAGAAATTCCTGAAACTTGACCGCCTTTTCATTGCTCTCCACACTTTTTTTGGCTTTTCTCGGCATCTCCTACCTCCTTAAAATGCAAAGTAACGGCAGGCGTTGTTGTAGCTGATGTCTTCCACCAGCTTGCCCAGAACCTTCATATCTGCCGGGTACTCTCCATTTTCCACCAGGTTGCCGATGAAATTGCAGAGGATACGACGGTAATACTCATGACGGGAATACGACAGCAGCGAGCGGGAATCCGTCGGCGTGCCAATGGTATTGCCCAATACGGAAACGCTGGCCAACACGCGGAGCTGGGCTTCAATGCCCTCCTTGTTGTTGTTGAACCACCAGGCAGCCCCCTGCTGGATTTTCCCCAGCGCCTCTGTGCCGGAGAAGCACGGGAGCAGGGAAGCAATGACGATATTATCCGCCGGATTCAGCGAGCAGATAATGGTCTTGGGCAGATGCCCTTCCTTATCCAATGCGTTCAGGAACTTGGCCAAGGCAGGGGCACAGTTATGGGTGTCCACTGCGTCAAAGCCGCTGTCCTGTCCCAACACTTCAAACCGGGACGCATTCACATCCCGCAGAGCCGAATAGTGCAGCTGCATAGTCCAACCCCGGCGGGCGTATTCCCGGCCCAGGAACATCAGCACAGCCGTCTTATACTGCTCCATGGCCTGTTTGGAGGGTTTGCCCTTGCCATTGATGACCTTGCCCACCACATCATCCAGCTCATATTCCTTGGCCTCTGCATAGACCATATACGGCAGAGCGTGGTCAGCAATCTGGCAGCCATTTTCCGCGAAGTAATCGAGCCGTTTTTGCAGGGCGTCGTAAATGTCCTGCATGGTGGAAACATCTTCCATCCCAGCGGCTTCGCCGAGTTCATAGCGCATATAGGCATCCCAGCCGTCATCCTCGATATTCAGGATATTATCCGCCCGGAAGGTGGGCAGAACTTTGGCCGTGCAGGTGCCGTCTTCTTTGATTTTCTTATGCCATTTGAGGTCAGATACCGGGTCGTCCGTGGTGCAGATAACCTGCACATTGGAGCGCTCGATAATCCCCTGGGCCCGCATATCCGCAGCTTTGAGCCGCTCATTGCAGGTTTCCCAGATTTTCTCGGCGTTTTCCCCATTGAGAATCAAGTCGCAGTCAAAGTAGCGCTGGAGCTCCAAATGCGTCCAATGATACAGGGGATTGCCGATAGCCCGGGACAGGCTTTCGGCAAAGTACTGGAACTTTTCCCGCGAAGAAGCATCGCTGCCGGATATGCACCCCTCGGACACGGCATTGCTGCGCAGCAGACGCCATTTGTAGGTGTCGGAAGCCAGCCATGCCTGCGCAATGTTGCGGAACTCACGGTTTTCCGCGATTTCCCGGGGATTGATATGACAATGATAGTCATATATCGGCATGGGAGCGGCGTGTTCGTGATACAATACGCGTGCCGTTTCAGTTTGCAGGAGAAAATCCTTATCCATAAAGTTCTTCATATACAACCCTCCCATAATAAACGTCAGGATTTACTGCCCATGGTAGTCTTGTAGTAAAGAGCTACGCATACGATAGCAAAGAGGATGCCCACCGGATAGGAAATGCTGGTGGACAGCTGCAGACCTTCCGGAGCCTGCAGGATGTAGGTGCAGGAAACAGCCGACATGAAGGTGGCCGGTACGAAGGGAATCTTCCAGGCACCAGAATCCTTCTTCGTGCGATAGAGATAAACAGCACCCGTCCAGAGCACAATCATGGCCAGCGTCTGGTTCGTCCAGGAGAAATAACGCCAAATGATGTTGAAGTCCATCTGGGACAGGATGCCGCCCACTGCCAGCAGGGGAACGGCAAACATCAAACGTTTGACGGCCTGATTCTGCTGAACACCGAACCAGTCAGCAAGGGTCAGACGGGCAGAACGGAACGCCGTATCACCGGAAGTAATCGGGCAGGCGATAACGCCCAGCATAGCGAGGACTGCACCAACGCCCGTACCCATGAAGCCAACACAGATATCGTAAACCACGGTACCAGCACCGCCAGCCTTCATAGCTGCGGCCAGACCGCCCGTACCATCATAGAACGTAACACCGGCAGCTGCCCAAATCAAGGCGATAATACCTTCGGAAACCATGGCGCCGTAGAAGACCGGACGACCCAGGCGTTCATCCTTCAGGCAGCGGGCCATAATCGGCGACTGGGTGGAATGGAAACCGGAGATTGCACCGCAGGCCACAGTGATGAACATCAGCGGCCAGATAGGCATCTTTTCCGGCCCTAAGGGATGCAGATTCTGCAGGGTCAGTTCCGGCATGGTGTGGCCGCCAACGCCAAAGAGCATGCCGCCCATGATGCCCAGAGCCATGATGATTAAGCAGATGCCAAACAGCGGATAGAAGCGGGCAATGAGCTTATCGATAGGCAAAAGCGTTGCCAGGAAGTAATAACCCAGCACACAGGGAAGTACAATCGTTACCGCTACGCCGGTAAGTTTTGCCAAGAGGCCTGCCGGGCCCGTCATAAATACAGTACCGACCAGAACCAACAACACTACGGAGAACACGCGCATAATCATCAGCATCGTGCCGCCCATATGGTTCCCGACTACTTCAGAGATACTCTTGCCATCCTCGCGCAAGGAAATCATACCCGACAGGTAGTCATGAACAGCACCGGCAAAAATCGTACCAAAGACAATCCAGAGATAAACGCTCGGCCCCCAAATCGCACCGCCCAAAGCACCAAAGATGGGGCCAAGGCCGGCGATATTTAACAACTGAATCAAAAATACCTTCCAAGTGGGCAGAGGAATGTAATCCACCCCATCATTATGCACCAGTGCCGGCGTCTTAGCATCGGTAGGACCGAACACATTATCGACGATTTTACCATAAACGAAATAACCTACAATCAGAGCACCTAAAGCAACCAAGAATGTAACCATGAATGTTCACCTCATTTACCAGATTCGAATAATTGCCAAGAATTTTGGGTGACAACTTGCACATCATCCATTTGCTTTCCTTTTCCTCAATTTTCTGGCACCACCTCCCCAGCCGTCACTTTGAAGGTCACCGGCAATGATGTCACCGACTCGTTGCGCGGCGCTTCAAAATTGAAATAATAATTATAATGCCCATCCGGCAGTATGGCATCTTCGAGCAGGATACGGCCTGTCAGCGTGAATTTTGGCCCTTTCTTCCGGCTGCCATCCAGACGGTGGAAGATGGGTGTAATCCTGTCGCCCAATTTTAACTGGCGCAGGTCACGCTCGGGCACGCCATCATGCATGACACGCCGTGCGCCCAAAATTTCAAAGGCGGCCTTATCCTCATCATAAGCAGATACCAGATAATAATTTCTGCCGTTGAGAAGCACAGACGAATAGTACAAATAATAATCGGGATGTGCCTCCACCATGTTCATAGGCAGGACATGGCCGTTAAGCTGCGGCCACTGGCCGGCAAATTCGCACTTAAAGACCCCCTTGTCCCAGTCAGCATACACCTTGGCATCGCTTCCGAGAACTACTTCCTCGCCCCCCTGCCAGGAGGTCACGATACACGACGCCGCACTGATGGCATTGGCATCATCCGGATCAACCTGCACCATAGGCATATTATCTTCATCCCAGCTGACCGGCACATCCATGAGCTTATACAAATCAAACTGATACAAGGGCTGCCCCTGCTCGTCTGTAGCCAGCATCTGCGTATAGAGCTTTTGATAATTTTTGCTGGCCTGCGGCAGCTTGCTGTAGGCCAGTACCGAATCTATTGAGCCATCCAGACTGTAATAACAGGAAAGGCCCATGCCATAACGGCGGTACTTGCCTGCCACACGGTAGCAAACTGCATCTTCCACGGCCTTCTGCAAGGCCAGAGAAGATTCTAAATCCTCCATGCCCGCAGCCAGCGAGCCCAGGTCAATCATATTGGTCCAATATTCATCATCACTATTGGGGCCGTAGTTTTCCACGGAATTGGCCACCCGGTCCATACCGGTAAACAGGCGCAGCGGGTATTCATTTGCCTGCTGCAAAGCCTCGCGCCCCATGCGCTCATAAGCCCTCTGCAGAGCCGGCAGTTTCTCCATATCCAAAACCGACATGTTTGCCATATCCGCCGCCTCATACTGCTGGCAGCGGGTCATATACGTATCGCAGATGATGCGCCCAAGCTCCCGTCCTTCAATGGCAGGATTTTGGGCAACCGCGCCGAGCCAGCTGGCATAGTCAATGCCGTTCTCGGGCATGATTTCCTGCGAAGCCACCAGATAGCGGGTATAGCCCTGCAAAGCAGCTGCTGTTTCCAAGGTTGCCATCAGGCAGGTGTCAAAGCAAACGACATCAAAGGCAGGTTGCGTGCTGTTACCAGCCATGGCTGTCAGGGCAGCGCGCAAATCGCCCAGCGACAGCGAATTGCCGTAGCGTTCATCCTGACAAAAGCCAACCAGACTGCCGCCGCCATGATTCCAAAAGACCAGCATCCTGTGGTCAGCAGGATAGTTTTCCTGTGCAAAGCGCAAAAATCCCTGCAGGGTTTCCCTGTCGCCCATGCTGGCATTGGGCAGAACTGCCACCTGCTGCAAGCCGCCTCTGTCGTAAACATAGCGGCCCAGCGACTCGGACGAAATGCCCTGCGTATGCCATTTCAGAGCGCCGCCTGTCTGGATAATGACTTTTACATTATCTGGCAGAACCACCTTTTGTATCTCCCGCAGATTATCGGTGGCGCTGGCATTGTTGCTTTCCAAATCAGAACCGCACATGTAGAGGTAGACCGCCCAGCTGTCCTGCGCAAATGCACGGGCATTTTCTCCCAACAGCAGCCCGAGCACAAGTATAAGAGCCAACAGGTAACGGCTTATGGCCATTTTCTTCTGCAAAACATCCACCTCCACACCAGCATCAGCCCATCTGCAGGTCTGAACTCATTACGTCGTCATTTTCCATTCATCCGGATAAATCCAGCCACCTCATGGTAATCCTCCTCTTTGTTTGAACCTTGTTATTTTTCTGTTAATAAAGAAGCACAAGCGGGCCGTTTTGTCCCGTCCTGCTATTTATGCTATAATGAGTATTCGTACTCAGGGCGGGAAAATCCTGCCCCTGACAAAAGTTTTCTGTACCCATCACTAGGAGGCATTCCATGGAAATCCTTTTATTTTTATTACTGGGCCTGTTCGTAGGCACCTTCGGCACGCTCGTGGGTATCGGCGGCGGCCTTATCTGCGTCCCCATCTTCATCCTGTTTCTGTCGGCAGGCACCGCCCATCCCTTCTTTGAAACCGCCGCACAGATTACGGGCACCTCTCTGGTCATCGTCATGGCCAACGCCCTGTCGGGAACACTTGCTTATATCCGCCAGAAGCGGGTGTATTTCAAGGCGGCTGTTCCCTTTGCCCTGGCCACCCTGCCCGGTGCCTTCTTTGGCTCCTATATCGTGGACAAGTTCAACCAGCCCATGCTGAACTTCTACTTCGGCATCTTCCTCTTGTTCATGGCTTCCATCATGTACATCAACAGCCGCCGCAAACCGCCTGTAGACGTACACGAACTGCCGCCGGACTTCACCTACAACAAATGGATTGGTATTATCTCCAGTTTCGGCGTAGGCTTCCTGTCGAGCATCTTCGGCATCGGCGGCGGCGTTATCCATGTGCCGCTGATGATTTATCTCTTAGGCTTCCCGGTGCATATGGCCACCGCCACCTCCCACTTCGTACTGGCGGCCTCCTCCGCCTTCGGCGTGGTCTCCCACTTCCTGCTCGACCACATCATCTGGCTGCCCGCCATCTGCATCTCCATCGGTGCCGCCATCGGCGCCCAGATTGGGGCAAAGATTTCCCGAAAAACCAAATCCAAGGTTATTCTGGCATTGCTGTCCCTGGCCATGTTTGCCTTGGGATGTCGGCTGATACTTATGGGGAGTGCGCAGTAAAATTGCAGTTTGTCGATGTTATTGCGAGATTGAATTTATTTGTTACAGCTCAGTAGGGGCGGATGTGGTAATACTTTTCGCCGTTGCACTGAATGACCCACATGCAAATGTATGGGCTTTTTAGTTACCTGCGCCGGGCAAGACCGGCGGCGCGTATGTTCAGCTCAATGTCTAGCTGATGCCGTGGGTGGGCCAGTCCTCACTGCGTTCGGACAGTCGTTCCACGGCGAAAAGCATCACCACATCCGCCCTAAGTTGCATCTGCATTAAATGTATTTTTCTCGATGATAAGCGACAATTACATCGATGTTCTTGTTGCGGGAGCAACGAGTTCGTGGCAATAGTATAGGCCGTAACTTGGGTCGGACGGGGGAGTGATTTTTCTGTAGGGAGCGACTGCCTGAACGAAGTGAAGGCCGGCCCCTGTAGAAATCAGCTAAGTAAATACGCTGAAAGCAGCGCCGTTGGCCTGCCCGGCGCGAGTAACTGGACAGCTCTACTTTACGAAGGGGTCGTTTAGCGGAAAACAGAAAAATTACTCCCCCATCTGGCCCCAAACTACGTATGAACCAGATGCCTTTACCACGAACGCCCCAACAAACTGCAATTTACACAAAAGCCCGGTAGCTGATAACACTTTCCCTTCGCTTTAGGCAGAGGAAAATATTATCAGCCACCGGGCGTCTTTATATATCGATGTAAATCAAACTCAAATTGGCCGTAACTCCCAGCCACCGTCCCCAGCCAGTTTCAATTCCTGCTGGTGCTGGGCAAAGAGCGTAGACCTATGCCCCACGCTGACAACGCCCATCTTGGGCAGTTCCGCCTGCAGCATTTCATACATTTCCGCCTCGCGCGGTTCATCCAAGGCTGACGTAGCTTCATCCAGGAACACCCAGTCAGGCTTTTGCAGAAGAACTCTGGCGAAGGCGAGCCGCTGCTGTTCACCCAAAGAGAGGATGCGGCTCCAGTCGTCAATTTCATCCAAGCGCGTGGTGAATTTTTCCAAGCCCACTTTCGTCAGTGCCGCCTGCAATTCACTATCGCTGCCGGAAGCTGTACCGGGATAATGGAGCGCACGGCGCAGACTGCCCAATGGCAGATAAGGACGCTGGGGCAGGAACAATAACCTGCTGCCCGCCGTCAATTTCAATTTGCCGGCTCCATAGGGCCAGATTCCTGCCAAACTGCGCAGAAGCGTGCTCTTGCCGCAGCCGGAAGCTCCTGTCACCAACAGGCGGCTGCCTGCGGGCAGATTCATGCTGCAGTTTTCGAGCAGCACACGGCTATCCGGCAGCTGCACCTTTAACTCCTCGACATCGAGAGCAGTGCCGCCCGCCTGCCGCTGAATGCCGGCTTCCACTTCTTCTGCAGTGTCCATATGCTCCGTAAAGGTTGCCAGTCGTCTGACGACCGCTGCCAACTGCGCGATGGTATCGTAGGACTCCACAAAGTAGGACAGGGCATCCTGCACCCGGCCGAAGGCAGATACCGTCTGCATCAGACCGCCCAGCGCAATGCCTCCGGCAAAATACTGCGGTGCCGCTAAGATAAGCGGCACGATAATAGCCAACTGTGCGTAACCGTTAACGTAGAAATTCAGCAGTTTCGTCTGCTTCATGAGCTGCCAGAAGTTGCTGATAACCTTGGCAAAGCGCTCATGGAAGCCCTTGTTCTCCGCATTTTCCCCGCCGTAGAAGGCAATGCTTTCGCTGTTTTCCCGCACGCGCATCATATTGAAACGGAAGTCGGCCTCAAAGCGCTGCTGCTCGAAGTTCAAACCGATAAGTTTCCGCCCGACCAGATGAGCGCAGCCCGTACCAATGCCGGAATAGCAGAGCGAGAACCAGAACATATAGCCATAGATGATGATTTCCTGCCCGCCAAGGTTCAGCGTAAAGGCTCCGGACAGATTCCAAAGCACCACGCCAAAGGCCGCCAAGGTCGTCATCTGTTTTAAGAAACCGATTAATAATTGCAACGAAAGATTGACAAACTGATTGATGTCCTCGCTGATTCGCTGATCCGGGTTATCCGTGTCGCTGCCTAGTACCTGCAGGCGATAGTACACCTGCTTGTCCAGCCAGCGGGAAAGATAGGCATCCGTAAGCCAGGTGCGCCATTTTATCTGCACCGCCTGCCGCAGGTAAATGGCATACACGGCGATGACGATGTAGAGCATGGCCAGCCCCGTAAATTCCCCCACGAGCGGCCAAAACTGGTCTGCCTGATACTGCTGCAGGGCATTGTAAAATTCATTGTACCAGCTGTTTAGCCGCACGAGCAGATACACGCCAAAGAAATTCAGGCCGATAACAAAAGCCAACAGCCCTCTGGCTTTCCACTTATGCTCGCTGTTCCAATATCCCCGAAACAGCTGCCAAAAAGCACGGAATGCTCCGCGTTTCCCCATATCCATCACTCCATAAAAAAAGAGATTGTTCCGCCGTAATGAAACGGAACAATCTCAGTATAGACCTTTCACTTGCAGGTGGCAATAATTATTTGGTGTTTAGGATGCGGCTTCAGCCAATCATTTTCTTGATATCTTCTTCCACCGTGGAAATCGTGCCAATGCCGAAGTTTTCGACCAGCACCTTCGCCACATTCGGGGAGAGGAAGGCCGGCAGCGTGGGGCCAAGATGGATGTTCTTGACGCCCAAGTGCAGGAGGGCCAGCAGCACGATAACGGCCTTCTGCTCGTACCAGGCAATGTTGTAGGCAATGGGCAGTTCATTGACATCACTGAGGCCAAAGACTTCCTTAAGCTTCAGCGCAATCAGGGCCAGACTGTAGGAGTCGTTGCACTGACCTGCATCCAGCACCCGGGGAATGCCGCCGATATCGCCCAGATTCAGCTTGATGTACTTGTACTTGGCGCAGCCCGCGGTGAGAATCACCGTATCCTTGGGCAGTGCCTGGGCAAATTCTGCATAGTAGTCGCGGGACTTCATGCGGCCGTCGCAGCCGGCCATGACCACGAACTTCTTGATGGCACCGCTCTTGACAGCCTCCACTACTTTATCGGCCACAGCAAAGACCTGCTCATGGGCAAAGCCGCCCACAATCTGCCCCTGCTCCAATTCCGTGGGGGCGGCGCATTTCTTGGCCAGTTCAATGATGGCCGAGAAATCCTTGGAACCATCCGCCTTGGCTTCAATATGCTGACAGCCCGGCACACCGGTCGCGCCTGTGGTAAACAGGCGGTTCTGATAGCTGGCCTTGGGCGGCACCACACAGTTGGTGGTCATGAGAATCGGGCCATTGAAAGAGGCAAATTCCTCCTTCTGCTTCCACCAGGCATTGCCGTAGTTACCGGCAAAGTTGCTGTACTTTTTGAACTTGGGATAATAATGAGCCGACAGCATTTCCCCATGGGTGTAAACATCTACGCCCGTGCCCTGCGTCTGCTCCAATAGCATTTCCAAATCCTTGAGGTCGTGGCCGGAAATCAGAATGCCGGGGTTCTTGCGGACGCCCAAATCCACCTTGGTCAGTTCCGGGTTGCCATAGGTTTCCGTGTTGGCTTTGTCCAAGAGAGCCATGCCATCCACGCCCCACTTGCCCGTTTCCAACGTCAGGGCCGTGAGTTCATCGCCCGTGAGGCTGTCGTCCAAAAGTTTAGCCAGCGCTGACTGCACGAAAGCATCAATGGCTTCGTTCTCATAGCCCAGTACATTAGCATGCTTCTGATAAGCCGCCAGTCCTTTGAGGCCATACGTGATGAGTTCCCGCAGGCTGCGTATGTCCTCATTTTCCGTGGCCAGCACACCAACTTTGGCAGCCTGTGCGGCAAAGCCTTCAATATTTTCCTGCCAGAGGGCCGCTTCCGGCAGATTCTCCCGCTCCTGCAATTTGGCCAGAAGTTCCTGCTTCACCCGCAAGGTCTCGGCAATCCGCTCGACAATGGCCTCCCGGTCAAAGTTGGCATTGGTGATGGTGATGAAAAGATTGATGGTCACGAGATAATTGACCTGCGGCTCCACCTTCCGGCCCTCAGCCCGCAGGCGGGTGGTTACCGCCGACAGCCCCTTGGTCACATAGATCAACAGGTCCTGCATAGCCGCCACTTCCGGGGTCTTGCCGCAGACGCCCATCATGGTGCAGCCCTTGCAGCCGGCAGTTTCCTGACACTGATAGCAGAACATTTTCTTTTCCATAAAGCACGCTCCTCGTTATCTAATACACATGAAAATATACGTCATTGTTTTCGTTTACAAGGCCATTATAACGAAGGAAAACGCTTTATGCTGTAACGCTTGTTACAATAAATAAATATCCCCCGGCTTAGCCGGGGGTTTTACATTAACGGCCTATAAGGCCTCTTTTTACCAGCTGCGCTTAAAAGCGCTTGTACGGTCCGCCACACGCTACTTATTTCCGATTACCCGTAAACGGGTCTATCGCCTCTAGCGTTAGCTGCTCGGCCATATGGTCTTCACTTAGTTGCTGCTTTATATATTCCGCTATCTTCTTTTCGTTCTTTCCTACGGTACTCACATAATATCCTCGACACCAAAATTGTCTGTTTCTATACTTATATTTCATATTCCCCCATTTCTCATATATCATCAGGCTACTCTTCCCCTTCAAAAATCCCATAAAGTTCGATATACTAAATTTCGGTGGTATCTCTACCAAAATATGGATGTGGTCTGGACATGCCTCAGCTTCCAGTAAATTCACCCCCTTCCATCTGCACAATTCACGTATTATCTTTCCAATCTCATACCTCATTTGCCCGAAAAACACTTTCCGCCTATACTTCGGCGCAAAAACAATGTGATATTTACACTCCCATTTCGTGTGTGATAAACTATGGATGTCGTTCTTTTGCATTACGACAAAACCTCCCTATTCATAATTTTGCAGTTGACGGACCGCAACAATTATTTTCTAGGGAGGTTTTTCTTTTCCTTTAAAGACTCATCGCTAAAGCTTTACGGAACCCCTGGTCTAACCAGGGGTTTTCTAATAACAAAAA